>DATLZA010000107.1 GCA_035574235.1 Planctomycetota bacterium
CGGCGGGCGCGCGCCCCTCATGGGGAACCCGGCCCGTCAGGATCTGGTAGAGCATCACTCCCAGGGCGTAGACGTCCGTGCGCGGCGAGAACGCCTCCGTCCGGCCTTCCACCTGCTCGGGCGCCATGTAGAGCGGCGTCCCGACGGCGGTCCCCGTGCGGGTGAGCGTCCCGGCTCCTTCGGCCAGGTGGGCCAGCCCGAAGTCGCCGACCTTGGGCTCGCCCGAGGCGGTCACGAGAACGTTCTGCGGCTTGAGGTCGCGATGGACGATGCCGCGCTCATGGGCGTGCGCGACGCCCCGCGCGGCCTTTTCGAGAAGCTCCAGCGCCTTCCGGGAGCCGGGCTCCTCGCGCTCGAGGAGCTCGGAGAGCGGCCGGCCCTCCACGAGCTCGAGGATGAGCCACGCCCCCTCCTCGCCGCCGCCCGCGTCGTAGACGCGCAGGACGTGGGGATGGTCCATGCGGGCCAGAGCCTGCGCTTCCCGGCTGAAGCGCTCGCGGGCCGCCTCGTGTCCGAGCAGGACGTCCTTGAGGACCTTGACGGCGACCTCCCGGCGCAGTTCCCGGTCACGGGCCCGGTAGACCGCCGAGGTCGCCCCGTGTCCCAGAAGCTCCAGGATCTCGTACCGCGGAGGCACGGGGAGCGCGCGCGCGGGCCGCGCCCGTTCGTGCCGCGCCAGGTCCGTCCGCAGGAGATCCGCCAGACCTTCAGAGCCCGAGGAGGTTTCTCCACTCATGTTCGAGGTCCCGGTCGTCTCCGGCCGTTTCGGCCAGGGCGGCGCGCAGCTCCCGGCGGAGGTCTTCGCGCACCGCGTAGAGGGCTTTTTCCACCTCGCCCACGCCGAGCCCCAGGCGAGCGGCCAGCTCGGCGTACGACGGCCGCCGCGCCTCGGGAACGAGCGCGAACTCCTCATAGGCGCGGAAGCGCAGGCCGCGCCCCGATTCCTCCCAGCGCCGCCGGACGCGGGCGAGCGCCGCGCGAACGAGCTCCTCGAACCAGACGCGCTCGAACGCCCGCTCGGGATCCGCTTCAGGTCCCGCGCCGGGTTCCGGAAGAGCTCCCCGGACCTCGTCCAGGGAGAGGATCTTCACGCCGCCGCCCCGCTTGAGGCGCGCCACGTCGCGTTCCTCGCGGCTGACGAAATGGCGCAGGAGCGTCTTGAGAAAGGCGCGGAATCCGCCGCGCGCCGGATCGTACCGGCGGAGCGCCTCGCTCTCGAGAAGCCAGGCGAAAAAGGCCTGCGTGAGGTCCTTGGCATCCTCGTTGGAGCGGGCGCGGACGAGGCGGACGTAGGCGTACACGGGTTTCCAGTAGCGGCGCGCGAGGTCCTCGAGCGCCCGGGCGTAGTCCGCGGCTTCAGGGCTCCGGAGGGCGCCGAGAAATCCGATCGTGGTCCGGGGGAACTCGCGCCCCGCGCCTCCGAGGCTCGTGTCGAGGAAGTGCATGGCCTCCTACTTTACGCGCGGCCGGTCCGGCTCTGAGATTCTACCCCGGCGGAGGCCCCATTTTTTCGGGAAGATCCGCCCGGAAACGGGCTATAGGAGATCGGAGCGGGGAGAAGCGAGGTCCCGGTGTGCAGGGGGTGTTCATGAAGCTGCTTCTTCTCTGGGCGGTTCTGGGGGGCGGGGACGGTCTCGGCGAGGACGATTTCCGCAAACTCCATGAGGCGCTCCGCCCGCCCTCCCAGGAGGCGTGGCGCTCGATTCCCTGGAAGGTTTCCCTGGTCGAAGCGCAGAACGAGGCGGCCCGAAGGAAGAAGCCGCTCTTCCTCTGGTCGATGGACGGAAACCCGCTCGGTTGCGGCTGAAACAACGTCATCCTCGACCGTGCGTCGACCTTCAGCGATCCCGAGGTGATCTCGCTCGTGCGGGAGAAGTGCGTCGCCGTGGCGATCGATCAGTGGTATCACCGCCGCCAGAAGGACGCGGAGGGGGACTTCTACCGCAAGGTGGCCGCCCAGGCGCCTTACTTCAAGGACTTCAACCAGACCACCCAGGGGCTTTACCTCTGCGACGCGTCCGGAAAGCTCCTCGCGTGGACCAACCACCGGTCGCCCGAGCGGGTCAAGGAGATGCTGCGGCGCGGCCTCGACGCGTTCGTTCCCGCCGAAGCGCCGCTTCTGGAGAATCCGAGACCCGACCCGGACTTCAATTTCAGGCCCCCGGCGGGAGGGCTCGTGGTGACGGTGACCTCCAAAGTCCTCGAAGGCTACGAGCCCGCGGACGACGCCGTCACGCGGGCGTTTCAGGAGTCGCTCGGCCGCGACGTCCTCTGGGTGCGCAAGGACGAGCACGAGGCGCTGGCCCGCGGGGAGTTTCCGGCCACGCTCGGGCGGCGGATCGCGCGATATCATCTCTTCGACAACACCCGCGGAGAGCCTGCGCCCTGGCCGGCCGAAGCGGTCCGGGCGGCCGAGTTTTTCCTTCGGGACGGCGTCCTGACCGGCCGGGTTCATCTCGAAACGCCCGACGGCCGGCTCGGTTACCGCGCGGATCTGCGCGGCCGGATCGAAACGGCGGAAGGGCGCGTGACGCGTTTCGACCTTGTGGCGCGCGGCGCGGCCTGGGGCCACAGCGGATGCACCGAGGCGGCCGCGCCCAAAGACCGCTTCACTCTGGGGATCGCCTTCCGGCTGGCCTCCGGTCAGGACGAAGCGGATCGCGTGATGCCGCAGGGCGCCAAGGCGTGGTTGCCGGAGTACCTCCGCTAGAGAGGGCGTCGAAAGGAGCCGGCGCCTCGGTCCGGATCCGTGTCCCGCGCCGGCGAAGGAAGGGCGCGGCCGTCGATCTTCCCGCGCCGATGCTTCCGCGGGGGGGACCTCCATGCCCTTATTTTTTCACCGCCGCCCGAACCACGGCCGCCGCCGGCCCCAGCCCCGGTCCCGCGGGAACCGGCGTTCCCTCCCCGAACGGCAGCGCCGCCGCCCGCACCGCCAAATTCACGACGACAAACGAAAGCGCCGGCACCAGGAAATACATCGCCGACACCCCCAGGAAAAGATTCTCGATTCCCCACCCGCCCGGCTCGAACGCCTCCAGCGACGACCGCCGCGACGTGAAGGCCGTCAGCGCCGACCAGCCCACCGGCCAGAGCTTCATCGAGACGAACACCTTCCCGTAACTCACCAGCGTCCCCCACCGGCCCGGCAGAAGCGCCCAGAGCCCCGCCACCGGAAAAAGCCCCGCCCACAGCATCAGCGACAGCCCGTAGATCGCCGGTCCGTAGGAGACCGCGATGTAATACTTCTGCTTGGCCGAGAACCGGTCCGTCACGTCCTGCGAGAGCGCCGCCACCCCCGAGACGACGAAATTCACCGCCTTTTCGAGAAAGCCGGGCGCCCCCTCCCCCACCGACTGCCCTTCCGCCGTCCACGAATAGCTCCCCAGCGCCTCCGCCGCCAGGCGCATCTCGTGCGTCGGACTCCCCGGATCGTCCACCGCCCGCCGCGCGACCTCCTCGAGGTACCGCTCGCGAAACTCCCGCAGGCGCTCCGGCTCGCGCCGCCGAACCGCCTCGAGCGTCGCGCGATGAATCGGGTCCCCGTCCACGTGTTCCCGGATCCGCTTCCACAGCTCCGCCCGCGCGCGCTCGCAGGGCTCCGTGTAGGGAAGCGCGCCCTCCCGGAAAAGATTCGCCCCCCGAGGCTCCGCGACCGCCAGCGCCGGCTTCGCGCAGGCCTCGAGGAATTCCGCCGCGTCGTTCCCGAGCCCCGGATCCACGATCCTCGCCCAGGCCGCCATCGCCGACACCCGCTCCCATTCGAAAGGAGCCGTCAGAAAGTCCTCGTTGATCGCCTTCACCGCGCGCTTCTGGAGAACATCCGCCGCCTGCCCCAGATATCCCACGAACCGCGGGACTTTCATTTCCTGCATCGGGGCCGGCGAAAGAAGCCACCACGCCAGGAAAAGATAGAGAACATGCACCCCCAGACCGGATACGCCGCCCCGCTCCGCCATCCGCCATACCGACGCGGCCACTCCTCCCAGTCCGAGAAGCAGCGGCACCCCCGCCGCGGAGAAAAGCTCCATCAGGCGCCCGGCCAGCGAGTAGCCGGCGTACTCGAAAACGGTGTCGACCGTGCTCACGCCCCCGCCAGCTCCCGGAGCGCCGCGCGCAGGTCTCCGCCCTTCTCCCGCACCGCCGCCTCCAGCCGCAGATTGTCCTTCGGGTCCGTGGTCGAAACCCAGTATCCCATCGGGTCCGGCACCAGCCGGGCCACCCCCCGCGTCTCCGTGGACTGAAGAAGCATTTCACTGAACTTCCCCTTCACCGTGCGGATCCGCCCGAGAAGCGCCTTCTCCTCCGGCGAAAGATCCAGCAGCTTCTCCATCGCCAGCACCGTCTCCGGCGTCTGCTGGAGAAACACCCGGTTCGGCGCGTTCGCCCGGATCGCCTCCCCCGTCCGCCCCTCGAAGTCCGTCACCTGCTGCGTCACCATGATCGCCGCCGCGTTCAGCTTCCGGTACGTCCGCAGCACGTCCTCCAAGAACTGCGCCGTCGTCGCGCTCTTCAGCAGCGTCCAGGCTTCGTCCACGATGAGATACTTCTGCACCTCCAGATGCGTCCGGGCGTACTCCGTGATCCGGTGGATGAGCGCCATGAGAAGGACGCTCGCCACGTCCTTGCGCTTGGCCACATCCCCCAGCTCGTAGACGGTCAAGAGCCCCCCCTCGTCCGGCGCCGCGGGCCGGTCGAAGAAGCCCGCGTACGCCCCCTCCCCCGTGAACATCTCCAGGCAAATCGCCAGGTCCCGCGCCGCCGCTTCCGCATCCTCGGAAAGCGCGCGCCGCACGTCCCCGATCCGCACCTCGCGGCCTCCCGCCCCCTCGAAGGCCCGCACGATCGCGCGCGCGACGAGGCTCCGCTCCTTCACGGTAAGCTCCCGCTGCCCCTGCGCGCACATCTCGGCGACGATATCGGTGAGAAAGAGCTTCTTCTCCTCGTCCAAGGCCGTCCCGCAGGGATTGATGCTCCGCGGCGCCCGGGGATCGAACGCCACATACGTCCCCCCGAGGATCGAACAGAGCTTCCGATAGCTGTTGCCGCGGTCCAGGACGAACACCCGCGCCCCGCGGCGCGCCGCCGAGAGGATGAGATGGTTGGCGAAGACGCTCTTGCCCGAACCCGACACGCCCGCCACGATCCCGTGCGGCGCCACCGTGGAGTCGAAAAACGAAAACGTCACCGGCTCCCCTCGGCGGTTGACGAGCAGGAGATCCGGCGTGGGCGTCCCCTTGAGCGCCCCGTAGAACGGCAGCAGGTGGGCGAGATTCAGCCCCAGGAGACGCCGGCCCCGGCGGAGCGCCCGGTCGTTGGCCGGATCGTACGCCAGGGGAAGCGCCTGAAGGAAAAGCGTGCCCGCCAGGGACGCCTCCCGCACCATCTCGACGCCCACCCGTGAAAAGGCGTTCACCGCTCCGTCCGCGCCGTCCCACGTCAGAAGATGCAGCCGCGCCGCATACACCCGCGCCCCTTCCGTGAAAATCTCCGCCTGGACCCG
Source organism: Planctomycetota bacterium (assembly GCA_035574235.1). Taxonomy (NCBI): domain Bacteria; kingdom Pseudomonadati; phylum Planctomycetota; species Planctomycetota bacterium. Next base: position 5,501 of record DATLZA010000107.1, read on the forward strand.
GTCCACCTCCTCCTTCATCGCGGCCACGTCCGCCTTGTCGTCCCCTCCGGACAGCTGGCAGAAGGCCAGGCGCTTCTTGGCCGCCAGGAACCGCCGCACCTCCTCGACCCGGCAGACCTCGACGTTGAACGCGAAAATCCCCTCCAGCGCCGCGTCCAGAGGCAGCATTCCCGCCCAGGTTTCCCGCGGAGCCTCCCGCGCCGTCAGCACCGAAAGCGTCCGGCCTCCCAGCCGAAGCGACGCCTCCTCGATCTCCGCAGGGGTGAACGCCAGGCCCTCGCGCAGAAGGGACGCCCCGTCCTCCGGCGGCGCGGGCGCCTCCCTCCCGGGATTGAGAATCCCGTAGACGAGCGCCCGGAACGCCCCGAGATCCAGGCGCGAGAAGCCCGCGCCCATCTGCGTCAGCAGATTCTCGAGCGCCTCGCCCCGCTCCAGAAGCGCTCCCTTCTCCCGCGCGTAGGCCCCGTGGAAGCGCGCCTCGATCGTCCGCTCGCCCCGCAGCGTGTACCGAAGCCCGTCCGCCAGTCCCGGCGCCCGCCAGGCCGGAAACGTCCGCAGCGTCACGAAAAGCCTGAGCGTCCGAGCCGCAAAGAGCGTCCCCTCGTGCCGGATCTCGAACGACCGCGTCGCCCGCGCGCGGGCCTCCGCCAGGTCCCGCAGAAGCCCGTCCCCGGTGGTCGCCGCCATCCACCGGCTCAGATCCGGAGCCCGCGCGCTCACCAGCAGGAACTGCGCCGCCGCGCCCTCGGGGAAAAGCGCCAGAAGCGCCTCCACCCGCCGCGCCACCTGCCCGAGCGCCGTCTCGGAAGCCACCTCGCCTTCGGGCGGCTCCACGCGCCAGGCCAGGCCCAGCGACCCGTCGCGCTGGACGAAGACGGAGCCGTCCGGATCGTACGAGTGATAAGGCAGAAGCTCGGGAAACATCACGGGCTCCGATGGGGAACGACCACCCGATCCCACTCCAGTCCCCGGAGCGGCCGGAGCGCCTCCGCCGGCGCCTCGCCGTCCGCGGGCGGCTCGGGATCCATCCCGCGCTCGGTGAACCACTCCGCCTCCCGCAGCCGGAAGAAAATCCAGTGCTCCCCGATCAGGAGATCCCGGTCCGCGTGGGAAGGAACGTACGCCGCGAAAACCTCCGGGGCGGCCAGGACGGGGATCCGGGCCTCCCGCCTGAGAGGCGAAGGCGCGTCGAACACCCGGAGCTCGTGCCCCGATCCGTAGGCCTCCGCCACGGACCGCCCCGACGGCGCCGCCAGCCCGCATCCCGCCCCCAAAAGAAGAAGCCCGACCGGAAGCCCTTTCATCGCGCTCCTCCCTCCCGGCGATCCAGCCCCTCGAAGGGCGACGGCCCTCCTCCCTCGGGCGGCGGATAGCCCTCGAGCGTCGCCCCGCCGATGAACGCCACCGTCACCCGCCGGGCGTTCGGCACGTAGATCGCCGGAACGATCTCCTCGAGCCTCCGCGAAACCGCCTCGCTCAGACGTCCGAACGCGCTCGAGACCGCCCGGGCCCCCGCGAAGCGCACGGGGTCTCCCGTCACCGCTCCCTGAAAGCCTCCGAGAGGCGTGGCCTGAAGCGTCGTCTCCCGCTGCGCCGCCGCTTCCGCGCCCCCGGAGAGACCTCCCGTCAGAGCCGAAAGCGTCAGAATCTCCTCGGTGCGCCATACGTAGTGTCCCCGCAGTCCCTGGATGCCGTCCTCGTCCACCACCCAGCCGTTCACGCGCGCCTCGGAGGGTTTGCCGTCCGGCCGCACCGCGCTCAGCGTTTCAAGCTGCACCACGGCGCGGCGGGAATTGGCGTCCCCCTGGGCCTTGCCCACCAGGAACGCCCCCGCCAGCGGCACCCGCGAACGCTGCGGCCCGACGAGCGCGGCGTCGAGCCGGAGAAGCACCGGCAGCGCCTCGCCCGTCGTGGGGGCGAAGACGCCGGTCAGAAGCGTCGCTTCTCCGAAGCTTCCCGCGGGGACATGCACCGACCGTCCGGGGACCTTCTCGAACTCGAACGTCCGGAACCGCGGGGGCGGCGGCGCCGGCGGCTCGGACGGCGGCGCTTCGGGCCGAAGCTCCCGCAGAAGTTTTTCGAGGCTCGACGCCTGCTGCCGGCCGCTCTCCTCGAGGCGCTTGCGGGTCTCCTCGAGCTGCCCCCGAATCGCCGCGATCTCCCGTTCGGCGGCTTCCACGCGCTCGCCGTACACGGCCAGCATGTTGCGCACTTCCTGGGCGGTGGGAAGGCCCAGATCGAACGATCCCGCGCGGGAATCCGCCTTCGCGACCGGAGCCGGCGACCCGCCCCGCGGAGAGGCGAGGACCGCAGCCGCCCCGAGAAGAACCACTCCCGCCCCGCCCCAGAGAAGCCTTCGCTTCACGGCGCCTTCCAGAAGACGAAGTAGAGGAGCGTCTCCTTCCCGGGCCCGAGCACCATCTCGCGAGCCCCCGCCAGAACGAGATCGCGCCCTGCGAACCGCGAGGGATCGAGCCGCCGCGTTCCTCCCGCCACATTCCGCGCCCGGAGCACGTATCCTCGGAAGGACGCCGTGTCGTACACCCAGGCGAGCCGAAGAGAAAGCTCCGGCGGCCCCTCGAGGGGCGCGTCCGCCTTCCACACCGCGCCCTCGACCGGACGCCTTCCCAGGCGCATGGTCCGCAGAAGCTCGACCGGCTCCGGAACGCCGCGACTCCCCCGGGGAGCGGGGCGCACGATCCGCACGTGGCCGTCGTACGACCCCGCCGCCGGCCGCACGGCCAGGCGATAGAGCGCGCCCGACGCGCCCAGAACGTGCAGATCCCCCTCGACCGGCCGCAGGAGCTTCAGGAACAGGTTCTCGCGCCGCCGCTCGATCGAGAGGTCCCCTTCGTTCCAGCCGGCCACGAGGGCCTCGAGCGCTTCTTCCGGAAAGCTCACCACGGTCGCCGGATGGCGCCCCTCCGCCGACACGGGCACGCGAATCTCGACCGCGCCCCCGGAAGCCGCGACCTCGCGGGCCTCCTGCAAGAGCGCGAGAAGCGCCAGGGCGATCACGATCCCGCCTCCCGGATCGCCGCCCGCAGGGTCTCCAGCGTCGGCAATCCCTCGATCACGCGTCCCGTCCGGTCTTGGCGCGCCGGGGCCACGATGAGGGTCGGCGTGCGGCGGACGGCCGGAAGATCCCGCGCGGGCCGCAGGACGATCTCCAAGCGGTCTCCGAATTCCTTCCGGAGCACGGGAAGCACTTCGCGTTCCAGCTGATCGCAGTAGCGGCAGTCCGGCTGCGTGAAGACGGTCAGGCGCGTGGTTGCGGCGGGCGCGGATCCGGCGGGGCTGGACGAGAGCGCCGCGCGCGGCGCGCCGCCCCAGGCGAGAACGGCCAGCACGGACCAGGGCAGAAGGAGCGCCAGGCGCGCGAGATTCTCCCGATCGCAGGCCACCGAGAGCGCCGCCAGGGCCGCCGAAAGTCCCGCCGCCGAAAAGCAGATCCAGCAGGTCAGGCCGGCGGAGACCAGCTGAGCCACAAGGAGCACATGCACGCCGAATCCGAAAAGAAGCGCGGCGAAGAGGAAGCGCGTGGGCCCCGCGAAGACGGCGGCGAGGAAAAGCCCCGTGTAGAAGGCGAACCCGACCAGTCCCAGCGAGAATCCGCCGGCCCGGCAGGCGCCGCACGGGTAGGTCCATTCGAGCGTGGCCGCCGCGCCGGCCACGAGCGCCTGGACCGCCAGGACGGCCACGAGCGCCTTCCACGCCCGGCCGTTCACAGCGGCACCTGGAAGAGGGACGTCAGGAGCTTCGGGAAAAGGGCCAGCGCCACGGCCGCCAGCGTGCAGATGGCCGCCATGTCCCACTCGCCGCGCTTGACCCCCTTCCCGATGACGCCGTGCAGGAAACAGTACGCGGCGCAGACCGGAAAGATCCACTTCACGATCACCTTGAGAATGGAGCCGAAAACGCCGCCGGACGTGTTCGCCAGGTCGTCCGCGGCGGCGGTTCCCGCCGCGCCGAGCAGCGCCGCGGCGGTCCAGAGCGCGAGCTTCATGAGGTCCTCCTCTCGAGCCGTCCGTTCCGGCTGTGCGCCGCGGACGCGCCGACTCGACGCCCGAAAATCCGCGTCGAGCCGGAAGGCGGTCCGCGCACCTGCCCCGTGGAGGCCGCATGAGTTTCCGAAAGCCGTGCCCGCGGACGCTCGACCGGCCGATCGTCCTTTTCGGCCTGGAACCGGACGAGTTCGTGGCCGTGGGGCTCGGCGCGGGAGCGATCCTCTTCCTGTGGGACGGCGTGCCGGCGGTTCTGGCCGGGGCGGTCCTCTGGGTGGGTCTTGCCCGGATCAAGGCGGGAAAACCCCCCGGGCATCTCTATGAGCTTCTCTATCGATCCGGCCTGCTCGGCCGGATGCCGGGATTCCTGCGCGCTCCCCATCTGGTGCCGCGCCGGGTCCGCGCGCTCGATCCTTTTCCGGGAGCCGACGATGCCGCCGCCCGAGAGTACTGGTTCGACCGTCCCCTGCTGGATCCGTGAGGAGGTGGACCGATGGAAGCGCCGGTGGCCCGCGGCGATTCTGGCGGCCGCTCTGGCGGCGCAGGCGCTGGCGTTGGCCGCGCTCTGGGCCGCTTTGGGCTCGGCGCCGCCGCCGGTCTTCTACGGCCTCCCGTGATCGTCGGAACGCTTCTCGTTTCCAACCTTCTTCTGGCGGCCGGACTGACGGCGCGGGCGCTCGCCCCCCGCCCGGTCCGGATCGTCCCGTCGGCGCGCGCCGAGGCGACGCTGTTCCCCGGCGTCGTTCCCCAGGAAGCGCTCCGGGAATTCGCTCTCCGGTATGTCCTTCACTTCGACAACTACACGCCGGCCACGATCGAGGAGACGACGCGCACCCTCCGGAAGATGATCGCCGCCCGCTCCTGGAGCGGCGCCGCCGAAGCGCTCGAAAAGCGCCGCCAGGTGGCGCTCGAGGGGCGCATGTCGTCCCAGGTCCTGCCGCTGCGGGTGCAGGCGGAGGGATCGCGCGTCACGGTCGAAGCGATCCGGCGGACGTTCATCTCCGACCGGCTTTCGCGCGAAGCGCGCGTGCGCTACGAAGTGACGCTCGAACCGCAACCGCCGACGGACGCGAATCCGTTCGGACTCGGCGTCGTGGCGCAGGAGATCCATGAGCTTTAGACGCTTCGTTCCCTCGATTCTCGCCGCCGCGGCGGCGGTGGCGGCCGCGCGCGGAGAGTCCGTATGCCGTCACGGGACAACCGGAGCGACCCGTCCCGTGTCGCTCGCGGCGGTGGCCCGGGCGCAGGAGGAAGTGACCCGAAAGCTTTCCGAGGCGTTCGGCGACGTGGGAAAGCTCGATCCGGCGGCGCCCTTCGATTCGGGCCTGCCGGCCTGCGCGGGACGGCGCGAGCGTCGCGCGGCGGTCCGGATGCCCCCGGAGCTCGTGGGGCGGACGTTCGCCTTCGCTCCCGAGGGGCGTTTTCCGGCGGCCGACGTCCGGGTGGCGACCTCCTGCCGGCGGCTGATGGACGCGGAGGCGGACGCGCTGGCGGACCCGGAGCTTGCGGGTCGGTTGGGCGTCCGGTGCACGCCCACGTGGGTGAGGGTGCGATCGGAGGAAGAGCTTGAGCTGGTGGAAGATCCTTAGCGCGGCGGCGCTTCTGGGGCTTCAGGACCGCCTGCCGTACGAAGGTACGCTCACGGCGGCGACGCTCATTCCGAGGATGGACGTGACGTGCCTTCTTCGGACCTGGAAGATCAAGGGCATCCTGGTCTGTCCGTGGAGGGGGGACCGGTACGCGTGCCTCTGGGTGGAGAACGCGTATCCGTGCGGGATTCTCGAGGTGGTGCGGCAGCCGTTCCGGAGCCATCTTGCGGAATTTCCGAGACTCCCGGGGCGGATCGGATCGTCCGGCCATCGGGAAGGGAACCTGCAGTTCGCGGAAGGACGCGTCCTCACGTTCGTTCCGCCGCTCGTGCAGAATCTCGAAATCCCGATCGCCGCGCCGCGAAGCCGGTATCAGCTGAACTACGTCTCGGAGCTGGACGCCTTCGGGTGGAGGACGGGGCTCCTGGACCTTCTTTTCGCGCGGCCGGGCGACTGCATGGGAAACTGGGGCTGCGCGGTACCGCGCTCGGGGTTCGTGCTTCAGCAGAGCGAAGTCCTGGCGGCCCACCTTCAGGCGATCCGGGCTGGGAGGGTGGCGGCGCGGCCCTGGGGCCGCGTGGTGATCTATCCCTACGCGTACGAGCCGCGGCTGGGGCACTTCGTCCAGATGGCGGCGCCGGCCGTCAAGGCGTGCGTTTCCATCGGGCATCCCGATCTGGCGGCGCTGGAGCGGGGGTCCGGTTCCCGTCCCGGCGCGTATCTTTTCGTTCATTGGGGTCTTTTCGAAGCGTGCCGGCGGTGCCTGCCCGTGCGCTTCCTGCCCCCGAGGCCGCCGCGGTGAGGTGGTGGGACGCTCGGGCGCGGGCGCACGCGGCGCTCCTGAGCGCCCATGCGGCCGCGGTGGGGGCGACGGCCGACGACGGGCCGCTGCGCTGGGGGGCCTGGTCGGGCGCGGCGCTCCTGGCCGGACTCGTCCTTCGACCGCCGGGAGGAGTCCGCGCGGGGAGCGATCCCTTGCTCCTCGGGGAGATCCCCTGTCGGTCCGAAGGTTTTCTCGTCGGCCGTGGGTACGAATGGACTTCCGCCGCCGCGCAGGAGGCGCTGGAGCAGGGCCGTGCGGCGCCGCGTCCGGAGGGGGATCTGGTTCTCCCCGCGTCCCTCTTCGAACAGCACGTTCTCATCCTCGGAACGACCGGAACCGGGAAGACGCGGCTTCTCGAACTTCTGGCGCTTCAGGCCGTGGCGCGCGGCGAGACGACGGTGGTGATCGATCCGAAGGGCGATGACGGCCTCGAAACGCGCATCCGTCGGGCGGCCGGGGACCGCTTTCGTCTTTTTTCCCTGCCGCACCCGCGGCGGAGCGTGCGGTACAACCCCATCGGCCGCTATCGGGACGTGCGCGAGGTGGCGGACCGGATCGCGGCGCTCCTGCCCTCCTCCGGGGACGCGCTTCCCTTCCGGAATTTCGGCTGGGAGATCGTCCACACCGCGGCGCGCGAAATGCACGGGCGGACGCCCATGACGCTGCGGAATCTCAAGCGCGCGGCGATCGACCGGCCCGTGGGGCCTCTGGCGGCGCGCCCGCGGGAGCATTACCTCAAGACGGCCAGCGCGCTGATTCCCGTCCTTTCGAAGCTCGCGACGGATCAGCTTTCGCCCGAGGACGGCGGGCTCACGTGGGAAGCCGCCGACGAGGGCCGCTGGGCGGTCTATTTCTCGCTTGGGAGCCTCCTCGGATACGAGACGGCCTCGGCGGTGGCGAAGATGGCGCTTCTGGATCTTCAGTCCTACGTGGGGGGCCGGTACGCCTATGCGAAAGGGCGGACTCCGATGTGGCTTTTCGTGGACGAACTCGGGGACGTGGCGACGCCGGAGCTCGTGAACCTTCTTAATAAAAGCCGGGGCGCGGGGCTGCGCGTCGTGGCCTGCGGCCAGACGGCGGCGGATCTCGAAGCGGCGCTCGGAAGCCGGGCGCGGGCGCTGCAGGCGCTGGGGAACGCGAACACGGTCTTCCAGTTCCGGGCCCAGAGCGCGCCCGACGCGGAGGTCTTCGCGCGGATGGCGGGCGAGAGGCTTCTTCGCACCCGATCCGAAGGGGCGGCGTACGAACCGGCGCTTCTCGGATCGGGGTTCCGGACGGTGGACGACTTCCGCGCGCGGTTCTCGGAATCGTTCGAGTGGCGGGACCGGCCGCTTGTGCCGCCCGCGGCGCTCGTGGAGCTTCCGCGATTCCACTACTTCGCGCGCTGGGAGGGCCGGGTGTACCGGGGGCGCACGGCGCTCGTGTCATGATCTGGATCCCGTGGATCGCGGCGGCGGTGGGAGCCGGGTGGCTTTTCGGACGCGGAGACGCGGCGGAGAACTTCCGGCGGCTGGAGGAATCCGCGCTTCGGGAGGGACTTCTCGCCCTCCTCGGGGTGACGGGGGGCATGTGCCTTCGCGACCGCGTGCGGCTGGGAAGAACGTACGCCTCGCCGACGGCGGCTTATGTCGGGAAAGCGCTCTTCATGGCCGCGCTCGGAGGGGCGGCGGCGTACGCGTTCTCGCCGGTCGCCTGGCCGGCGCGCGTCCTGGACGCCCTGGCGGCCGCGGCGGCGCTGGGGTCGGCGCTCTGGCTGGGCAACCTCCCGCGGAGACTCTGAAGCGGAAACGCGCCTTCGGCTTGCATCCCCCGCCCCGGCGGTGTTTCATAGCGCCGTGCGCGTGCTCATCCTCAGCCATCCCGTCGATACGCCCAGCACGAAGTACCGCGTGCTGCAGCTTCTTCCCTTCTTCCAGAAGGACGGAATCGAGGTGGAGCGCCACGACATCCCGTCCGGCATCGCCGCCCGGTGGAAGCTCTTCCGGAAGGCCCGGGGGTTCGACGTGGTGATTCACCAGAAGCGTCTCCTGCCCGCCTGGCAGTTCCGGATGCTCCGCCGGCGCGCCCGGGCGCTTGTCTACGACTTCGACGACCCCATGATCTACAGCCGCCGCGGGGACCGCGTGGAGCTCTCCGCCACGCGGGTGGCGCGCTTCCGGGAAATCCTGAGGCTGGCCGACGCCGTCGTCGTCAACCACGCGGGAACCGAGGCGCTCGCGCGGGAGCACGGCGCCTCGCGCGTCCATGTGGTGCCCACCTCGGTGCTTCTCGAGCGGTGGCGGATGAAGGACTCGTGGAAGGCCGAGCGTCTCACGCTCGGCTGGGTGGGCTCCCCGGCCAATCTTCCCAACCTGCGCGAGATCGCCCCGGCGCTGCGCGGATACCGCCTCAAGCTCGTCAGCGACGAGCCTCTGGAGCTTCCGGGCGTGCAGGTGGAATTCGTCCGCTGGGACTACGCGACCGAGCCCGACCACGTGCGTTCCTTCGACGTGGCCCTGGCGCCGCTTCCCGACGATCCCTGGAGCCGCGCGAAGATGCCCTTCAAGATCCTCTACTACTTCGCCGCGGGCGTGCCCGTCGTCGCCTCCCGGCGCGGCGCCGTGGAGACGGTCATCCGCGACGGCGAAAACGGGCTTCTGGCCGGCGACTGGCGCGCCCGGATCGAGGAGCTCGGCGACCCGACCCTGCGCGAACGGCTGGGCCGGGCGGGCCGCCGGACGGTGGAGGCCGAATACACCGCCGAGGCCGCCTACGGCCGGCTCCGGGCCGTCCTCCGGTCGCTCGTTCCGCGCCCGCCGGGGTGACCGCCGGGCGCCTGCGGACGAACGAGGGCGGCTACCCCCGCGCCCGCCCGCGGGCGAAGGCGTGGAATTGGTCGACCACGTAGTCGATCATCGCGTCCGTCAGGCCCGGGTAGACGCCCACGAAGAACGTGTTCGTCATCACGAGGTCGCTCCGGGCCAGATCGCCCACCACCCGGCGGCGGATCTTCGTGTAGGCCGGCTGGCGGATGAGGTTCCCCGCGAAAATCATCCGGGTCTCGATCTTCCGGGACTCGAGGTGCGCCACGAGCTCCTGCCGGGTGAAGGGCGCGCCGGGGCGGACCGTCACCGGAAAGGCGAACCAGGAGACGTCCGCCCGCGGGTCCCAGCGCGGAAGGATGAGGTCCGGAAGGTCCCGCAGTCCGTCGTAGAGCCGCCGGAAGTTCGCCTGCCGCCGGGCGATGAAGGACGGCAGCTTCTCGAGCTGCGCCAGCCCCACCGCCGCCTGAAGGTCGGTCGGTTTGAGGTTGTAGCCGATGTTCGAGTAGATGTACTTGTGGTCGTAGCCCCGGGGGAGGTCCCCCAGTTGCCAGTCGAAGCGCTTGTTGCAGGTGTTGGACACGCCCGGCGCGCACCAGCAGTCCCGCCCCCAGTCCCGGACGGACCGCGCCACGCGCGCGTGAAGCGCCCGGGAGGTCACGACCGCCCCGCCCTCGCCCATCGTGATGTGATGCGCCGGATAAAAGCTCACCGTGGCGTAGTCCCCGAACGTCCCCACGGGCTTCCCGTTCCAGCGGCTTCCGAGGGCGTCGCAGCAGTCCTCCACGAGGTACATCCCGTGGCGCCGGCAGAGCGCCGCCACGCGATCGAGATCGAACACGTTCCCGAGCGTATGGGGCAGGACCACCGCCCGCGTCCGGGGCGACACGGCCGCCTCGACCTGGTCGAGATCGGCGTTGTAGGTCCCGATCTCGCAATCGACGAAAACCGGCACCAGGCCGTTCTGGACGATCGGCGCGAGCGTCGTCGGAAAGGTCACCGCGGGCGTGATGACCTCGTCCCCGGGACGCAGGGGATTCTCGAGCATCTCCGACGTCAGCGACGTCAGCGCCACCAGGTTCGCCGAGGATCCCGAGTTGACGAGGATGACGTCCCGCACCCCCAGGAAGGCTTTGAGGCGCTCTTCGAACCGGTCCCCGAACGGCCCGAGCGTGAGCCAGCACTCGAGCGCGGCCTCGACGAGAAGCGCCCGCTCCTCCTCCCCCACGACGCGTCCCGCGTAGGGCACCTTGTCCACGCCCGGCCGCCACGGCGCGGGGGCCTCCGCGCGCGCGTAGCGCCGCACGAGCTCAAGAATTTCCTTCCGGAGAGCGTCCATAGGAGCGGTATGCTAGCTCAAGGGCCTCGTCCACCGAGAGCAAATTCGTTCGCAGCTCCGACCTCGCCCGGTCCGTGCGCAGCCCCGCCCGCAGCGGCCGCGGCGCGCGCGGCGGCGCCTGCCGGATCGAGACCGGCCGGAACAGCCCCGGATCCAGCCCGAATCTCCGCGCCACCCGCAGGGCGAACGCGTACCGGTCCATCCAGTCCGTGCCGGCCACGTGCCAGACGCCCGTGCGGCCCGAGAGGACAAGCTCCGCCACGGCCTCGGCCAGGTTGGGCCCGTAGGTCGGCGTGCCGAACTGGTCCGTCCAGCAGGGCACCGGCGCCCGGGCCGAAAGGAGCCGCGCGAAGAAGCTCCGCCCGGACGGCGCAAAGACGAGCGACGTCCGCACCACGAGACTCCTGGGATGCACCGTCCGCACGATGCGCTCCGATTCCCGCTTCGTCCGGCCGTAGACGTTGATCGGATCGGGCCGGTCGTCCTCCGCATACGGGCCCGCCTTGCCGTCGAAGACATGATCGGTCGAAAAGTGGGTGAAGTGACGGCCCCGAGCCGCCTCGGCGGCGCGCCGGGCGCCGTCCACGTTGACCGCATAGGCGTCCCCGGGATGGTCCTCGCAGAAGTCCGGATCCGCCAGACCGGCGGCGAGAATCACCGCGTCCGGATCGAAAGCCCCGACGGCCCGTTCGATCGAGGCGGGGTCGTGAAGATCCATCTCCGGACGGCGCACGCCGCGGACCTCGTGGCCCGGAAACGCGGAAAGCAGCAACCGGCCGACTTCCCCCGAGGCGCCCAGAACGAGAATCCGCACGTCACGAAAGATGCCGACGGTACCAGGCGATCGTCTCGGTCAGCCCGCGCTCCAGATCGTAGCGGGGCGTCCACCCGAGCCGCTCCCGCGCCTTGCGGCACGAAAGCCACTGCCGCGCGATCTCATGGGCGGCGTCGTTTCGGATCTCGGGCTCGAGACTGGAATTCATCAGGCGCAGGATCCGGCGGACGACGTCCAGAACCGACGTGGGGGTCTCCGTCCCGAAGTTGAACGCGCCGACTTCGTCCGACTCGCCGAGGGCGAGGTACGCGGAGACGGCGTCCTGCACGTACAGGTAGTCCCGCAGGGGAGTCCCGTCCGACCGGATCACGGGCCGGCGTCCCTCGAGGACGGAGCGGATGGTGCCCGGCACGATACGGTTGTAGTTGCGGTCGCCGCCGCCGTAGATGTTGCCGCAGCGCACGATCGCGATGGGAAGCCCGTAGGTGGCGAGGTAGCACTGGGCCAGAAGGTCCGCGCAGGATTTGGAGGCGTCGTACGGATGGCGGCCCCGGAGCGGCATCTCCTCCGTGTAGGGCAGGGTCTCGAGATCCCCGTACGCCTTGTCGCTGGAGGCGAAGACCAGGCGCCGGAGGGGCTTATGCTGCCGGGCCGCCTCGAGCACGTTCCAGGAGCCGCGGATGTTGGCCTCGAAGGTCGAGACCGGGTGGCGGTTCCCCACCGCCACGATCGCCTGGGCCCCCAGATGGTAGCAGACCTCGATCTCGTACTCGTTGAAGGCGCGAAGGACATCCTCCGCGCTCTCGAGGGCTCCGCGAACGGTGACCGTTTTGCGCTCCAGGCCGAGAAGATGGAAGTTCGAGTCGGGAACTTCGTCGCGCACGAGGCACACGACCCGGCGGCCGCGTTCGACGAGCGCCTGGACGAGCCAGCTTCCGACGATCCCCGTGGCCCCGGTCACCAGGACGTTCATTCCCAGACCACCCACGGGCGGCGCCCCTCCGCCCACATGCGGTTCAGGCGCTCCACGTCCTTGAACGTGTCCATGCACATCCAGAAATCCCGGTGCTCGTAGACCGCCAGCTGCCCGCGGCCCGCCAGCGTCCGGAGCGGGTCCTCCTCGAGCACCGAATCCTCCGTCAGGTAGTCGAAAATCTTCCGGTTGAAGACGAAGAACCCTCCGTTGATGAGGCCCTCGAGGCGGGGCTTTTCCTTGAATGACCGCGCCAGGCCGTCCTCCGATTCGATCACGCCGAAGGGGCTCATGGGATGGACGGCCGTCAAAGTGGCGATCTTCTTCTTGGCGCGGTGGAAGGCGACCAGCCGGTCGAGGTCCACGTTGGCCAGGCCGTCGCCGTACGTCACGCAGAAGTCGTCGGACTTGATGTACTTGCGGATCTTGGCGACCCGCCCGCCGGTGGGGGTGTGAAGCCCCGTGTCGGCGAAAGTGATCTGCCAGTCTTCCGGGGGACGCACCTCGTGGACGACCTGCCGGTGGTCCCGCAGGTGCAGCGTCACGTCGTTGGCCATCCAGGGGTAGTTGAGGAAAAACTCCTTGATGAGGTGTCCCTTGTATCCCAGACACAGAATGAACTCCCGGAAGCCGTAGCGCCCGTAGATCTTCATGATGTGCCAGAGGATGGGCATGTCCCCGATGGCGACCAGGGGCTTGGGCTTGAATTCGGTCTCCTCGCGGAGACGGGTCCCCAGACCGCCGCAGAGAATGACGACCGGAATCGAGGAGTTTCTACCCATTCGGGAGAAGAGATGGCAATATTAGGGGCCTTCCGGAAGGGGATCAAGTGAAAACGCGGGCGATGGCGGCGGGGGCGCTCCTTTGGGCCGCCGGATGCATGCCCTGGCCGCGACCGGATCCCTTTCCCGAGCTCGTCCGCCTGCTGCACTCGGCCGGCACGGAGGACCACGAGAAGGCCTTTCAGGTCCTGCTCCACGCGGGATCCCAGGCGCTTCCTCTCCTCAAGGCGGCGCTTCCGCTCGGGGCGGCGCGCGGGTTTCCGCTCGTGGCGGTCCTGTACGCCCTGGGCGAGGGCGACGCGGTGCCCCTGGAATTCCGGATCCGCCACGCGGCGCTCTTCGACTGGCCGCGCCCCTACGCCGTCGAAAACGCGGTGGTGGAGCCCTACGTGTGGGACGAGCTGGAGCGGGACATTGTGCGGACGGGTCGGCCCGCCCTGAGGCCGCTGGCCGAGGCGCTCGCCCGCGAGGCGTCCACCGAGGCGCGCGCCCTGCGGCTGGCGCGGCTCATGATCTGGATCGGGGGCTACGGCGCGGCGGAGGCGTTCGCGCGGCTCCTGGACACGCGGCGGGATCTGGGCGGACCGCGGGTGTGCGACGTGGCGGCGGCGGCGATGCTTTATCTGGGGGAGCAAGAGCCGGCGCTGCGGGAGGTCCGCGCGGAGGCGCGCCTGGAGGCCGCCCGCGCGTGGTGGACCCAGGCGCGGGAGGAGCCCGAAGAGGAGTGGTCCCGCCGCGCGGCGCTCGCGCTGGCGGAGCGCGCCGCCGGCGGAGACGAAGCGGCGCGCGCGGTTCTCGAGCTCGTGGCGGGCGGGCCGGTGGAGGACCCCGCCCTCTGGCGTCCGGGTCCGCCGCGGGACGCGGAGCTCCCCCCCGAGCGGCACCTTCCGGCCCTCTCCGCGGGGCGCGCCCCCGCGTGGGCCGCGGAGCGCCGTCTCGAGCGCCTCACGGGGCTTCGACTCGCGCCGCCCCGCTGGCGCCGCCTCGGCGAGCTGACATCGGCGATCCGCCTGTGGCGCCCGGCTCCCGACCTCGAGCGCGCCTGGAAGCGGCTTCTCGAAGGGCGATCTCTTCGGCTCTCCGTGACCGCCGTGGGCCTGCATCCGAAGCGCGAGACCGCGGGGGTTCTGGGGGTCGAGGAAACGTACTTCCACGCCTCCGAGGACGGCTCCGTGGAACTGGCGCTCGAAGTGGAAGAGGGAACCTACGTCCTCTACGCGCGCGCCCGCCGCGCCGGCACGCGCCTCGTGGCGGCGGAGTACCTCAGCGCGGAGGGCGGCCAGCGCGGACGGGTGGAGGAGCACGCGGCGGACCGCCCCGCGGTTCTCTTCTCGGCGCCGCTCCGCGCCGCGCTTCTCGTCGAAGTGGCGGAGGTTCCCGGGCGGCTCCCGCCGCGCCCCCCGGAGGCCCTCCTGGCGGACATTCGCGCCCGGCTCCGCGCGGCCGCCGCCGAAGCGCCCGGAAGCCCTTCGGCGCGGCGCGCCCTGCGGGCGCTCGGGTATTGCCAGAACGACCAGGACGCGGAATTCCTGCGGGAACGGGGGGCGTACGAAGCGCTTCTCCTTCTGGGCCACCCGGCCGCCCTCGAGGGCGCGCCCCGACTGGAGCCCTACGAGATCGAGATGGCGCTTCGCAAGGCGCGCGACCCCGCCGTCGTCCGGTACCTCGAAGCGCTCAGAACCGAAGGCCGGCGGTGACGTAGACGCCGAAAAGGTCCACGTCCGCCATGAACTCCTCTTCCGAACGGCGGTCCGAGAAGTTGAGCCGCACGAACTTGTACCCCACGCCCGCGAAGACCGGACCGATCTGGCCGGTCGCCTCCACGTAGGCCTCCACATATCGGGCCGACATGTCCCCGGAGGAGAACGTCATCCCGACGACCTCCGCGTCGCCGCGGAGCCACGGCGTCACGCGGACCATCGCGTGAATCCCGACCACGGGGAGCCCGGCCACCCCGCTGTCCTCCCCGGACCCCAGATCGCTTTCCACGGAGCCTTCGCCCCGCAGAAGGCGTCCCCCGCCGATAATCCCGAGTTCCGCCTCCAGAAGGTCTCCCAGGGGCAGGGAGGGAAAGACGAACTCGTAGGAAAGGTAGTAAACGTCCAGCTCCATCTCGGATTTCACGCGGGTGCCGGTCGTGAACGTCTGGCCCGCGAACGTGAACGTGCGGGTCACGGTGGAGTCCCCCTCGTAGTCCACAAACCAGGCGCCGGCCGTGAGGCGTCCCAGCAGAGGCAGCGTCAGGGAGGCCTGAAGCTCGTGGGCGAGGTCCGGGCTGTCCACGCCCAGGTCCCGGTCCAGGTCAAGGTCGGTGCTCGGAATGGACTCGCCTTCGGCCTGAACGTGGCCGTCGATGTGGGCGTACCATTCGCGCAGGCGGAGCCCTACGGTTTCGTCGGACGCCGCGCTCGCCAGGAGCGCGGCCAGAGCGGTCACCAGCGTCATGAAGCCCTCCCCGGTCGGTTCGCCCTTCGGGAAAATTATACCCCCTGGGGAACGAGGGTGGCGGCGCGGGTCTCGTCCCGGGCGGAGGTCCGGGCCGCCAGGAAACAGCACAGCGAGGCCGGAACGAGCGCGGCCGAGAAGATGAGGAACGCCTGGAGGCGTCCCAGGGAGTGATCCACGAGGCCGAAGACCGGCGGCGCCAGGGTGTCGCCCAGGAGATGCAGGACGAAGACCGCCAAGGCCCACGCCATGGCGCGCTGAGTGGGGTGGGTGACGTTCGCGATCTGCGTGTTGACCGCGGGCATGCAGAGGAAGATGAAGAACGCGCCCAGGGTGAGGACGGGCAGGAAGACCGCCGGCCGGGGCGCCAGGAAGCCGACCAGGAGGGAGGGGAGCGCCAGGAGGAAGCTGACGCCCGCCATGGCCGCATAGGCGCCGCGGAACCGGCGGGCCAGGCGGTCGCCGATCACTCCGGAGAAGGTGTTGCCCAGGCCGCCGGCGATGAGCGCAATGACGCCGAGCGCGATGCGGGCGCGGCCCTTTTCCATGCCGCGCTCCTGCACGAAGAACTCGACGCCGAAATGGATGAGGGGGACCAGGATGATGACCGCGAAGGCCTGCGCCAGGACGATCCAGAGAAGCGTCGGCGTCCGGAAGAGCCTCAGGTACTCCCGCACGCCGCCGCCCCGGACCGGGGCGTGAGGATCGCCGGCGGGATCCGTGGCTCCGCGCGGCGGATCCGCCAGGAGCGCGATGAGGAGAGCCACCACGAACCCCGGAAGGCCGGCCGCGTAGAACAGGGTGCGCCAGCCGAGCTCCAGCTTGAGAAAGATCCCGGCGAGAATGAAGGCCGCGGTTCCCCCGATGGGGAGCCCCAGGTAGAAGACCGAAAGCGCGCGGCCCCGGCTATCCCGCGGAAAGTAATCGCTGATGAGCGCCGATCCGACGATAAGGCAGCCGGCTTCGCCCAGCCCGATGAGCACCCGGGAGACGTACAGCACGCCCTTCGTGGGGGCCCAGCCGGACGCCAGCGTCGCCAGGCTCCAGACCACGATGCACGCCGCGAAAAGCAGCGGGCGCCGGAGCCGATCCGAGGCGTACCCGATGAAGGGCGAGCAGGCCATGTACCCCAGCGTGAAGAGCGTCCAGAGCAGGCCGAACTCCGCGCTCGTGAGCCCCACGTCCCGGCGGATGGGTTCTTCCAGCGCGCTGACGAGCTGTCGATCAAGGTAGCTCAGGAAGTTGGCCGAGAAGATGACCGCCAGGGCATAGCGGGCGGAGCGAGGCGCGCGGGGGACGGATTCGATCACGCTGCGGGTCCTGTGGGCCTGCGTCCTCGCGGTCTCCGATACCTTATCCGTTGGCGATCCGCCGGAGCTTCTTCTCGAGCGCGGGCTCGAGGGGCGCGAACTGGACGCCGAAGCTGGCGTCCCCGTTCAGGTGGAAGCGCACGATGTGCCCGCGGATCTCGACGCCCTCGATGGGCTTCTGCATGGAGCGCAGGCCCACGGAGAAGGGTTCCACGGGCAGCGTTCCCGTCGGGAGCGTCACGTCGCTGATGCGGGCGCCGCCGAGCGAGATGTCGCGGATCGTGGCCATGCCGTGGTCGTAGAGGGTGCCGTCCTTCCGGTAGATGTAGAGCTCGGCTCCCAGGGAGAGGGCCCGGCGCGGGTGGCGGCGCCGGTGCTGGTGCTTGAGCTTGCCGAAGTCGTACCCCATTTCCCGGGCGGCCTTGAAGACCTTTCGGATCGTCTCCTTGCGGAAGACGGGCCCCGGGCGCCGGTTGAGGATTTTGTTGACGCTCGAGACGTCCAGGCCCACGCGGCGGGCGATCTCCACCTGAGTAACCATCAGCATTCCCTCCTTACGGCCCCCCCTCTCCCCTCTTCGGAGCCTGCCGCAGGATAAAGAGGACGCCCCCCTGCGTCAAGGAGTTTCGAACCTCCCCGCCGCCCCCAGGCGGATTTTGTTTGCGCGCCGGCCTCTTTTTCCTTCTAATGGGTCCCCATTAAACTTTTCCGCAGAGGGAGAAACGCATGCCCAAGAAGGCCGAAAGCGCGTTCATGAAGCCGCTGCAGCCCAGCCCGGCTTTGGCCAAAGTGACCGGGGAGAAGCCCCTCCCCCGCAGCGAGGTCGCCAAGAAGCTCTGGGCCTACATCAAGAAGCACGGCCTGCAGGACCAGAAGAACAAGCGCATGATCAACGCCGACGACACCCTCAAGGAGATCTTCGGCGGCAAGAAACAGGTTTCCATGTTCGAGATGACCGCCCTGGTCAGCAAGCACCTGAAGTAATCGATTTTCCCCGGAGGACCGGGGATCTTTGATTTGACCGCGCGGCAATCCGGTGCTAGCATTGGGTTATATGACGGCTGGCACCTTGTATCTCGTATTGTCCCTGCTTCCCTGCGTCCAGTCGGCCGAGGAGTTCTACAAGGACCTCAAGGTCGGCGACCGGATCCGGGTGACGTTCCGCAGCGGAAACACGATCACGGGGCTCTTGGCGCCGCCTCCCACGGCGGAGCCGCCCAAGAAGGCCCCGCCCCGCTCCGGCAAGGCGGCTCCGGCCGAGGCGCCCGCTCCCGAGCCGGTCGATTTTTCCAAGCTTTCGGCCCTCACCCTCGACCTGAGCTGGGAGTACCCCGGTCTCAACGGAACGCTGACGATCGAGAAGAAGGACGTGCGCTCGATCGAAAAGCTCCAGAATCTGGACCCCGCCACGCTCAAGCGCCTCGCCGAAGAGAAGAAGAAAATCCAGGAGGACCTGGCGCGCCAGAACGAGGAGCTGCGCAAGGAAGCCGAGCGGCGCGAGAAGGAGGCCCGCGAACTGGCCGAACGCCTCCGCAAGGAGGAGGAAGAAAAGTTCAAGGCGCTCGGACAGGAAAAGGAGCTGGCCGAGAAACTCGACCGCGTGAAGAAGTACAAGGAGGTCCTGGCCCGGTTCCCGCCCTCGGCCGGGTGGGGCCCCGAGCGGCTTCAGGAGATCAGCCGGAAGGCTCAGCTCAAACTCCCCGTCACCCTCGAAGAGCGCGCCTTCGCCGAGAACTTCCAGCTCTGGAACGAAGCGGTCGCCGCCCAGAAGGAAGCGTCCAAGGAGGAGAAGAAGCCCGAAGAGAAGAAGCCCTGACCCCGGCGCGGCCCGGCGGGTTAGAGGACACGGACCCCGCGTGGATCCTTCTCCCGTAACCCGCCCCCGCCCCTTCCTCCCTCTTCGCGCTCCCCCCGCTCATGGAGTATAAGGGCATCACCCTGGATCCGTTCCAGGAGCGCGCCATCGAGGTCGTCAACGCCGGCGAGTCCCTCATCGTGGCCGCCCCCACGGGCGCGGGCAAGACCCTCGTGGCCGAGTACGCCATCGAGCGCTGCCTGCGGGAAGGCGCCCGCGTCCTCTACACGGCCCCCATCAAGGCGCTCTCCAACCAGAAGTTCCGCGACTTCACCGCCCTCTACGGCGACCGCATCGGCATCAAGACCGGCGACGTCACGCTCAATCCGGACGCGCAGGTCATCCTCATGACCACGGAGATCTTCCGCAACACGATCTTCGAGTCCCCGGAAGCCTTCCACGACGTCCGCTACGTCATCTTCGACGAGATCCACTACCTCGACGACATCGAGCGCGGCACGGTCTGGGAGGAGTCCATCATCTTCGCGCCCGAGCACATTCGGATCCTGTGTCTGTCGGCCACCGTCCCCAACCTCGAGGCCCTGGCCCGCTGGATCCGCACCATCCGTCCGCACATCCCGCTGCACGTCATCGTCGAGGAGAAACGCCCCGTCCCCCTGCGGCACGAGCTCTTCGTCCCCGGCCTGGGCCTGAAATCCATGGCCGACCTCAAGCGCCACGAGCAGGGAGACCTCCGCTCCTTCGTCCAGAAGATCGACCCGAACCTCAATCCGAACCGCTGGCGCGCCTCCCTCATCGACCACCTGGCCGAATCCCGGCGGCTCCCGGCCCTCTGGTTCGCCTTCAACCGCCGCGAGTGCGAGGAGTTCGCCTCGCTCGTCCACCGGCCGCTTCTTTCGGCCGACGAGCGCCGCCGGATCCTGGCCGCGTACGACGAGCTCCTGGCCCGCTTCGACCTTTCCGAGGACGCCACCACCGACCACCTGCGCCGGCTTCTCGAGAAGGGCGTGGCCTACCACCACGCGGGGCTCCTGCCCACCCTCAAGGAAGTGATCGAGCGCGTCTTCACGACGGGGCTCCTCAAGCTGCTCTTCGCCACGGAGACCTTCGCCGTGGGAGTCAACATGCCGGCCCGCACCGTGGTCTTCAACTCCATCTTCAAGTTCGACGGCCGCCGCATGGGGCCGATCAAGACGCGCGAGCATCACCAGATGTCCGGCCGCGCCGGGCGGCGCGGCATCGACGAAATCGGCTACGTCTACAGCGTCGTCGAGTGGCCCCACGTGCGGGCGGCCGAGATCGAGCGCGTCCTCTTCGGACCCCTCGAACCCATCCGGTCCCAGTTCAATCTGTCCTACGCGACGCTTCTGACCCTCTGGGAGCGCCTGGGCAACCGCATCTACACGGCCGCGGAGAAGTCCTTCGCCAATTTTCTCGCCCTCAAGCGCGGCCAGCGCGTGGTCCAGAACAAGATCTCCCAGATCCGCAAGAAGCTCACCGTCCTGCGCCACCTCGGCTACATCCGCGACCACAAGCTGACGCCCAAGGGGCAGTTCGCCCGCCAGATCCAGGGCTACGAGCTTCAGGTCTCCGAGCTTCTCTTCCGCGGCGTCCTCAAGCAGCTCTCGGAGGAGGAACTGTGCGTTCTCTTTCACGCCATCGTCTACGAGGCCAAGAAGGGAGACTGGGCGCGCAAGCTCGAAGACGGCCGCTTCCGATGGATCCGCCGCGCGTCCCTGGGGGTCGTCGAGGACATCCTGCGGGCCGAGGACGCGCAGGAGATCGAGGACCGGATCAAACCGCTGGAGTTCAAGCTCGCCGCGGCGGTGCACGCCTGGGCGCGCGGATGCTCCTGGGCGGATCTGGAGTCCTACACGGGAGCTTCGGACGGCGACCTCGTGCGCTTTTTCCGGCTGGCGCTCCAGCTGCTGCGCAACACCCAGTACGCGCTCCCCGAGGGGGATCCCCTCCGCCAGAAGCTGCGCGGCGCGGCACGGCGCCTCAACCGGGACGTCGTGGACGCCGAACGCCAGCTCCGTCTGGGAACCCAGGAGCCCCAGCCCCAGGAAGTGCCCCCCGCGGCCCAGGCCGAACCCCCGGCGCCCCCCGCGATCGACACCACCCCCGAGGAGTGACGTTCAGAACCGCACGTCCAACCCCAGCCCCACCCAACCGGAGGATCCCCCCGCTTCCCGGTCGCCCTCGACGACCGGCTCCTCATAGTCGAATTCGATGAGGCGATACTCGGCCACCAGGCTCAGCGCCACCGGCCGCGAAGGCCGCCACGTAAGCGCCAGCCCCGCCCGAAACCCGAAGCCGTCGTCGAAATCCCCGAAACCGCGAGCGTCCACCTCGAAGCGCCCCCAGATCCCGCCCGCGTAGATGAGGACCTCGTCCGGCACCCCCGGAGGATCGAACGGCTGCGCGAACTCCCGGTAGCCCAGCGAAAGGCCCGCGAGCTCCGAGCGCACGTCGTCCGTCCCGGCCGCCTCCACCGTCCCGAAAAGGACATAGTGCCCCAGGAAGGAGAACCCCGCGTCCAGCCCCCCCGAAGCGAGCGCGTCGTCGTCGGAATGGACTTTGAGGCCGCCCGGGCGGACCGCCTCGAAGTCGAAGCCGCGCGAGGCCCACACGCCCGCTCGGAGCCGCATGAAGGCCTCGTCGACCACGGGCGGCCCCTCCTCCTGGGAAAGGGCGGCCGCCAGCCAGAGCGCGAAGGGAAGCACCATCGTCCTCCTTTCAACGGGCCTGGGATCCCGGGCGTTGGGCCGGCCTCGAATCTAAACCAGACCCCCGATCCGCCGGAAGGAAAAGGACTACCGGGGTTCGACCGGTTGGGTGAAGGCGCCGTTCATCGCCGCGTCCCAGGCCTCCAGCCGGACCCACCGGAGATCCGCGCTCCCCAGCGGCCACTCGAACGCGCGGCGGCCGAACTCCTCCGTCTCCGGCAGGGGCAGCGTCCGATGCCGGACCTCCCGTCCATCCCAGAACGCGATCCGCACGTGGTCCAGGGGAAACGTCCACTCCAGCTCCGCCCGCGCCCGCCCGCCCGAGACCTCGAAGGAATGGATGAGCACCTCCCCCGTGGTGACGAAGAAATCGCCCCGCCGCAGCGCCTCCAGCACGGGCGAACCGTCGTCGACCGTGGGGCGCCGGGAGAGCCTGAGATAATTCACGTTCATGTGGCCGTAGAGCTCGTGCGTCCGGTCGAGCTCGAAGGTGTCCACTTCCCCGAGGACATACTTGCGCGCGCCCCAGGTGTTCATGTCGTCGAGAAGATCGAGCGACCGGACCCCGAGCCTGCCGTGCGACAGATCCGCCGGCATCGCCTTCCACGTGCCTCCGAGCCACAGGTCGCTCCGAAACCACTCCTTGTGCCGGTAGCTGTCCGGGCAGGCGAACGAAGCCTTGATCCGCGGATGCGCCGTCCAGGCGAGCGCTCCCTCGCGGCGGAGGATTTCCGCCATTTCCTCTTCGGTCCCGGCCCGATAGACCCGTCCGTACGGTTCCAGGCGCTCTTCGAACGGAGTGCCTTCCGGCCGCACCCCGAGGAAATAAACGGGACGAGGAAAGAGGTAGACCCAGTGGCCGGGATGGGTCCCGGGAGGAGGCGGCATATTGAGCCTCATATTGGCTTCCTCCCCCGGCAGGAGGAGGATTTCGTCGTCCGAATACCGGCGGCAGAGGTCGAACATCGCCCGAAGCTCCGGGAGACGGCGCGGACCGGGATCGTCGGGCCGGTGGGCGCCGGGATCCCCGTGAAACTCCGCCAGATGGACGATCTCGACGCCCATGTCCTTGAAAACCTTCACCGCCTCGGGGGCGCGGGGGCGGCCCGACAGCTCGGCGACCGTCAGCCGCAGATGCCAGTGACTCGTGAACGTCGCGCGACCTTCGAGGCGCGCGAACCGGTCGCCTCGGGTGTATCGCAGGACGCGTTCGAGGGCTCCCTCCGCCCGGCCGGGGTGAAGAAGGACGAACATCCCCATCCGCTGAGCACGCCCCTCGGGAGCGTCGAACCACGGGACGAAGGCGTTCTTGCGGTCGGGATCCTGGCGCAGCCCGAAGCGGCGCCCGCCCGCCTGGACGAATCCGAAGTTGTCCGTGTGGTCGCGCGGGAAGAAGAACGCATGCGGCGGAGGGAAGACCGCCAAGGTTCCTCCTTCCGACTCCGCCAGGATCGTCCGGTGGCGCGCCACGATCGGCCGGGGCTCTCCGCCGGGCGCCTCGCGAACCCATCCGCCCGAGACGTCCTTCCAGGCGTACGCGCCGAAATCGCCCTCGAGGAGGGCGTCGTAGATGTACGCCCTCTGGGCCCGGTCGGGGGTGAGCACCGCTTCGAAATGAACGAGCGGGCTTCCCGCGTACAGCGTGACGGCGAGCTCGCCGCGGAAGGGACCCGCCGAAAGCCCGGGGAACCGGATGCGGACGCGGCGACCGGCGCTCTCCACGCGCGCGCCGCCCGCGTCCAGGGACGCCTCGTGCCGGGTGTGCGGGCGCGAGGCGGGCTTGTCGAAGAAGACATAGCGCTCTCCCGGACGCACGGCGCGAGAGCCGGCGGTCACGACGTAGACGGGACGGACTCCCCGCGCGAGGACGGATCCGCCCGCCGTCAGGCGCGCCACCAGGGGAGCGCCGGGCGCCGGGTCGAAGGCGGCGCCGCACGCGACGCCGCCGCCGTCCCAGGAAACCTCCAGGAGCGCGCCGCGCCGCTCGACGCGCACGCCGCAGGCCGGATCGTACGCCGAAAGATCGACGGACGGCGCATCCTGCGGCGTCGCCGCAGCCAGGACCGCGAAGAAGACGGAACGCATGGCGGCCTCCGAGAGATACGTTGCCGGAACGCGCGACGTTTTTCGAAAAAGCGCGCCGCGGGGTATTGTGTTGCGCGACGCGACGTGTATAATCTTGCAGAGCGATCGATCCCGTGCGCGTGGCCGTTTTCGTGTTGGGACGAGTGGGATGAAAGGAGGGTACTCGATGAGTGAGCCCGAACCGGAGAAGCCTGGAGGCTCGGCGAAGGAGAGGACCGGTTCCGCCGTTCTGACGCCCGAACGAAGAGAAGAAATCCAGAAGCACATCCGCGACCTGCTTTCCGACGACTACCACGTCCGCGCGCAGTCGATCAGCGAGCTGGGCAAATACGGCCAGGAGGCCGCCGAGGCGCTCGTCCACACGCTCCTGAAGAAGAAGCCCGATCACCCGCACGCCCTGGCGAACTTCTCCGACGCGCTCGCCGAGATCGGAAAGCCCTCGCTCAACGTGATCCTTCACGCGCTCAACCACATCGCCGAGGTGCGCCGCTGCGAGGACGTCTATCTCCTCGAGAGCTTCGTGGATCTTCTCGGGGTCCTCCACGACCGGCGCGCCGCGGGGACGCTTCTCGAGCAGCTCGGAAAACTCAACCGCGCGATCCGGCGCAACCATGACCGCACGCTCGTCCACTGCTGCGAGGCCGCCAAGGTCCGCATCCACCGGATCCTGATCGATCTGGGAGAGAAGGGCGGCGTGGACGACCTCCTCGAGATGCTCGGGGACGGCCGCCGCCGGGTCCGCGACGGCGTCGTGGACGCGCTCACGCGCGTCGGCGACCGCCGGGCGCTCGTACCCCTGGTGCGGCTCTACGACATCGAGGAGCACGTGTCCTTCTCGGGCGCGCAGTTCATCAAGGAGGCGATCCGCGAGATCGCGCGCCGGGAGCATGTGACGCCGGACGACAGGATGTTCCGGGACCTCGCGCCGTCGGAGCGCGCCGCCCTCGAGCGCGTGTTCCCGAAGTCGCGCGGATCCAGACACTGATCGGCGGCCGGGGAGAGAGGCGGGCCCGGGGATTCCCGAACGCGCCGCGGAGAGGGTCCGCCCGCCGCTATCCCCTCCGGAGGGCTTCCTCGAGCTTCGCGCGGAACGAACGCGGGTCCAGCGCGGGATATCGGATCAGATCCGGCTCGATCCGGACAAAAAGCTCCCTCAACCGGGACGGCTCGACGAGCCCCAGCGCCAGCATCTTCCGGACGTCCTCCCGGTCGCGTTCATGCCCGCGCTCGATTTTGGCCAGAGCCTGAGCGTAGAGGTCGTAATGAAACCACTCGACCGCTCCCTCGCGGCCCAGGGGAAGGCTGCGCTCCTCCCAGCCCGGAAGCGGCGGGATGAACTGATCCGGACTGGCCAGCTCGACGTTCAGGCGGAGTTCCTCTTTAAGCTCCGGGAGCGCCCGGAAGAAGTCGTCCCGCTCCGGGACGATCTTGAGGTCCACGTCGATCGTGCTTTCCCGCCACCCGAGAAGCACGGCCGTGGCGCCCCCCACCAGATAGGCCCGCGCCTCGCCGCGCACCGCCCGGCCGAGGCGGCTCATGAAGCGGCGGATCCGCTCTCCCGTGGCCGGCTCGCGCATTCCAGGCTCCGTTCGAAGCTGATCAGCCGCCGCACCAGGGCGTTGTACCGCGCATGGGCGTCGTCGCCGAAGCGCGCGGCCAGGAGCGCGTAGAGCCGCCGGTCCGCGTCCGGAACCGCCGGCGGGACCGCAAGCCCCGCCCGGCGGAGCCGCGACGCGCCGATCGAAACGAGCAGCGCCTCTTCCGTTTCCCGCCCCGCCGCGAGGTCGGCCAGCCCCCGGCCGACCAGGTCCCCGCCCGGAAGCTCCTCCAGCCGCATGCTCTCATGATAGCGCGGCGGCGCCGCGCGGACCAGCGGCCTCCCCCTCCGGGCCTCACCGGATCCTCGGATCGGGCAGCTCCTTGCGGATCCCCTCGTCCCGAGGCATCCGGTCCGGATCCGCCCCCGTCTCCGCCAGAAGGCGCGCCAGCTCCGCCTCGAGCTCCCGGATCGTCCCGGTGTGCCGCGGATCGGCCGCCACGTTGACGACTTCCTCCGGATCGCGCTCGAGGTCGAAAAGCTCCGGCGGATGGCTGTCCGTGCGGCCGTCCCCCCGCGGATAACGGACGTACTTCCACCGCGCCGTCCGCACGCCCCGGATGTTGGGCGTGTAGGGAAACTGTTTCTCGTAGTTGTAGCAGTAGAGAAAACTCCGGCGCCAGGAGGGATCCTTCTCCCCCCGCGCCAGGCGCACCCAGCTCCGGCCGTGGAGCCGCTCCGGCGCCTTCAGGCCGCAGAGCTCCAGAAGGCTCGGAGCGAAATCCACCGTCAGAACCATCTCGTCCACGATCCTCGGCCGCGACGGCGGCGTCAGTCCCGGATACCGCACGAGAAGCGGCACGCGGATGCTCGGCTCGTGCATGGTGCGCTTGTCCACCATCCCGTGCTCGCCGTTGAGGAGGCCGTTGTCGGCGGTGAAAACGACGATCGTGCGGTCCAGCTCCCCGCGCTCCTGAAGAAGCCGCAGCAGCCGCCCCACGCTGTCGTCCACCGAGCGGATCGTGGCCCAGTAGGCGCGCGTCATCGCCGCGAACGCGGCCACGCCTTCGGGACTGCGGTCCGGCCATTTCTTCCGGAAGTCGAACAGCGGCCCGTACATTCCGTGCCAGGTGTCCAGCCGGTCCCGGTACCAGGATGGATTGTCGTCCAGCCGGAACGCCGACTCCGGATAGCGCACGTCCACGCCGTCGAACGCGCGTTCATACCTGGGCTCCGGCACGTAGAAACTGTGCGGCGCCTTGTGGCCCAGAAGGAGCGCCCACGGCCGGTCCCCGCGCCGCCCCCGGATCCAGCGCTCCGCCAGTTCCGTGACGACGTGCGTGTAGTACCCGCGGAGCACCCGCCGCTCGCCCCCGTTCTCCCGGAATTCCGTGTCCCAGTACTTTCCCTGCCCCCGGTGCGTGACGAAGAAATCGAAGCCCGGGCGGCGATCGTCGTTGTCCTCCCCCATGTGATACTTGCCCACGTAGGCCGTCTCGTAGCCGGCCTCCTGGAGCGCCCGGGGCCAGGTCGGAAGCGCCTCGGGGTACTCGGTGAAGTTGTCCATCACCCCGTGGGCGTGGGCGTACAGCCCGCTCAGGATCGACGCCCGGCTCGGCGAGCAGAGCGAGGTCGTGCAGAAGGCGTTCCGGAAATAGACCCCCTCGCGGCCCAGGCGGTCGATGTGGGGCGTCGGCACGACCGACCGTCCGCTCAGCCCCACGGTGTCCCACCGCTGGTCGTCGGTCAGAATGAAAAGCACGTTCGGCCGCCGGGCCTCCGGAGCGACGTCGCCGCCGCGTCCCGCGCACCCGCCGGCCAGAAGCGCCGCCGCCAACCCTCCCGCGAACCGTCTCATCCGCCGTCTCCTTCCTTTTCCGGAGGCGCCAGGAGCGCCGCCGGGTCGCCGTCCACGATGAGCAGCGTCTCCTCGTCCACGAGGCGCACGGCCTCCGGACGGCGCCGGCGGAGCGCCTCGGCCTTGCGGCGATCCCGGTATTTGGCCACGAGGCCCTCCCGTCCCCGCGCCAGCGACGCCAGATCCCAGCGCGCCGCCCGCAGTTTTACCCTCACCGACCGGAGAAAGTTGCGCACCGGCTCCGGAGGCGCGCCGAAGCGGTCCTCCAGCTCCCGCGCCGCCGCCTCCAGATCCTCCTCCGACCGGCATCCCGTCAGGCGGCGGTAGACCTCGATCCGCGTGCGCACGTCCGGCACGTATTCCTCCGGCACCCAGGCCGGCTCCCCGAGATCGACGTGCGTCTCCAGAGGCTCCGCCACGGGCTCCCGGCGCGCCCGCCGCACCGCCTTCTCCAGCAGCTTGCAGTAGAGATCGTATCCGACCGCCGCGATGTGGCCGTGCTGCTCCCGGCCCAGCAGGTTCCCCACGCCCCGGATCTCGAGATCCCGCAGCGCGATCTTGAAGCCCGCTCCCAGCTCCTGGAATTCCTCGATCGCCTTGAGCCGCTTGCGCGCCTGCGGCACGATCGGCCGGTCCCGCGGCAGGAGCAGGTAGCAATAGGCCTGCACCGTATAGCGCCCCACGCGGCCCCGAAGCTGGTGGAGATCCGCCAGGCCGAAGAGATCCGCCTGATCGATGAAGATCGTGTTGACGTTCGGAATGTCGAGTCCGCTCTCGATGATCGTTGTGCAGACCAGGACGTCCACCTCGCGCTCCAGGAAGCGCACCATCGTGCGCTCCAGCTCCTCCTCGTCCATCTGGCCGTGCCCCACGGCGAACCGCGCCTCCGGGACCAGAAACTCCAGGCGCCGTCGGACCTCGTCGATCGAGTGCACCCGGTTGTGGACGAAGTACACCTGCCCGCCGCGCTCCAGCTCCCGCAGGATCCCCTCCCGGATCCGGCGCTCGTCGTAGGGAAGAATCTCCGTCTGGATCGCCAGCCGGTCCTGCGGCGGCGTGGTCAGCGCCGAAATGTCCCGGATCCCCAGGAGCGCCATGTGGAGCGTCCGCGGAATCGGCGTCGCCGTGAGCGTCAGAACGTCCACCGTCGCGCGGAGCCGCTTGAGGAACTCCTTGTGCTCGACGCCGAAGCGCTGCTCCTCGTCCACGACGACCAGCCCCAGATCCCTGAAGCGCACATCCGGCTGGAGCAGCCGGTGGGTGCCGATGACGATATCGACCCGTCCTTCCGCCAGATCCCGCACCACCCGCGCCTGATCCGCGCGCGAGCGGAAGCGCGAGAGCACCTCGATCCGGATCGGGTAGTCCGCCATGCGCTCCCGGAACGTCTGGCCGTGCTGCTGGGCCAGGACCGTGGTCGGCACGAGCACGGCCACCTGCTTGTGGGCCAGGACGGCCCGAAAGGCGGCCCGCATCGCCAGCTCGGTCTTCCCGTACCCCACGTCCCCGCAGACGAGGCGGTCCATCGGACGCGGGGAGTGCATGTCCCGCGCGATCTCCTCCGCCACCCGGAGCTGATCCTCCGTCTCCTCATAGGGAAAGGCCGCCTCGAACTCCCGCTGCCACTCGGGGTCCGGCGGGAACGCCGTGCCGAGCTCCATCTCCCGCAACGCCTGCACCCGCAGCATCTCCCGGGCGAGCTTTTCGACCGCCTGCTCGGCCCGCGCCTTGGCGGCTCCCCAGGCGGCGCCTCCCAGGACCGAAAGCGCCGGCGCCGCCTCGCCCCCGCCCACGTACTTCTGCACGAGGTCCAGGTTCGTCACCGGCACGAAAAGGCGCGCCCCGCCGGCGTACTCGATCGCGAGGAACTCCTTCCCGTCCCGGCGGTCGATGCCGACGAAGCGCCCGATCCCGTGGGTTACATGGACCACGAGATCGCCGGGGCCGATTTCGAGCAGCGCGTCGATCGGGCGCGTCTCGGCCCGGCGGACCGGGCCCCGGCGCAGCCGGTACCGGTTGAAAAGCTCGTGATGCGAAACGAACGTGGCGTCGATCTCCTCGAAGACGAAGCCCTGGCCCAGACGGCCCCGGCGGATCTCCACCGGAAAGCGCACGAGCTCGCGCAGCCGGCGCTCCTCGCCTTCGTTGGCGCAGAAGACGACGGTCCGTCCGCGGCGGACGGCGGCCAGCTCCTCCTCGACGCGCGCGAGAACCCCGCTGAACCGCTGAAGCGACCGGATCCGGAGGTTCTCCGCTTCCGGCTGCGGAAGCGCCGAGATCGAAAGGGTCGCCCGGCGCGCCCCTTCAGGCCAGGCGCGCGCCCACCCCGGCGACCGCTGCTCCAGCTCGGCGGGCTCCTTCAGGACGACCGCCGCGCGGGCCGGCAGATAATCCAGGAGCGTCGCCTCCCCGGGAGCATCCAGGGGAACCAGGCTGATCTCCGCCCGCGCCAGCGCCTCCGTGGAAAGCTGGGAGGCCGGGTCGAACGCCCGCACGGACTCGACGGCGTTGCCCAGAAGCTCGACGCGCAGGGGCCGATCCGCGGTCGGCGGATAGAGATCGAGAAGGCCCCCGCGGACCGCGAACTCGCCGGGCCGCTCGACGGCGGCCGCGCGCTCGTAGCGCGCCTCGACGAGCCGCCGCGCGGCCTCCTGGAGGTCGAAGGGCATTCCGGGGACGAGGGTCCAGCGGGCCGCCTCGACCCGGCGGGGCGCAGGCAGCGGCGCCAGGGCGGCCGGCAGCGCCGCCACGAGAAGATCGATCTCCCCGGCCCGGAAGCGCTCGGCGTCCCGAAGGCCCCGGTGAAGCTCGGCGCGCGCCTCGAAACAGGCGAAGTCCTCCACCGCCTGTTCGGCCTCGACGGGCGTGGGGACGAGAACCAGCGCCGGACGGGGCACCCGGGCGGCCAGGAGGGCATACGAGGATCCCCATGCGCCGCCGACCCGCACGGAGCCCCCGCCGGCCAGCGCCGCGTCGATCCGCTCCAGCGCCGGGGAGACGGACACCGGGGCACCGCCCCCCGCCTACGGGGCCTCGGCCTCCACGGTCAGAAGACCGAGCTGCTGGAGCGCGAGTTTCGCCGCGCGCTGCTCGGCTTCCTTCTTGTTGACTCCCCAGGCGGGACCGTACTGAAGCCCGTCGAGCTCGACGACGACCTCGAACATCTTCTTGTGATCGGGCCCGACTTCCTTGGTGACGCGGTAGCAGGGGATCTTCGCCATCGTCCGCTGCGCGTAGTCCTGAAGCAGCGACTTGTAGTTCTTCTCGTGCTCGTCCTTGAGGATCTCGTCCACTTTGCGCCGCAGGTTCGTCAGGACGAACTCCCGGGCCACGTCGAAACCGCCGTCCAGATAGAGCGCCGCCACGAGCGCCTCGAACGCGTTGCAGAGGATCGAGCGCGGAAGCGTCCGCTTCTCCGCCAGCCCGCGGCCCAGGATCACCACCCGGTCCAGCTCCAGCTCCCGCGCCCGCTCGGAAAGGGTCTTGGCCGAGACGATGATCGACTTCATCGTGGAGAGTTCCCCTTCCTCATAGGTGGGGAAGTGGTGAAAGAGGTATTCGCTGATCACCTGCCCCAGAATGGCATCCCCCAGGAACTCCAGGCGCTCGTTGCAGGGAAGGTCCTTGTCCTTGGCGGAGGAGTGCGTCAGGGCCTGGACCGCCAGGTTCGCGTCCCGGAAGCGGTACCCGATCTTGCCTTCGAGATGCCGGAGAATTTCTTCCTCGTTGGGGCGCGTCGTTTCCATGGAGTCCCCGTCTCGAAATCGAACCGCGCCCGACGGGAGCAGGGAGCTTTGCCGGTGATTCCGGGGATACCGTCTATCCGCGGGATCAGGGGCAAAACGCGTTCCCGGGTCCCTCTCGGCCGGGCGCCTTCGCTTCTCTTATCACACAGGGGCGGGAAAAGCAACGTCCGCGGAATCCCTGTAACGTCGAGCCGCCGGCCGGTTCCGCAGGGAGGACCGGATGGGGCGGGGCGCTCCGATGAGGACGCGCCTCTTTCGAACGGCACTCCTGGCGGCGGGGCTGGCCCTGCCGGGATGCGGCGACGGGGACGGCGGAGGCCCCGGCCTGGGGGAGTCCCTGCCGGCCCCGGGCTCCTGAGACATCGCCTCGGACGCGGCGTGGACCGCGGCGGGGCCGGGCGGCGCGGCCGATCCTGCGCCTCCCCGGCGATTCCTGGCCCGACTCCGCCCGGGGGCGGCCGCCCGCGCGGAGGAATTCCTGGCCGGAACCGGACTCCGCCGGCGGGAAGGGCTCGAAGCGATCGGCGTGTGGATTCTCGAGGCGGAACCGGGCGCCCCGGCGCCGCGCCTCGAAAAAGCGGTCGCCGCGGACGCCTTCGAATGGATCGAGTCCGACGGAGTCGCCCGGGCCGGCGCCGAGCCCAACGACCCCTGCTATCCGGCCCAGTGGCACCTTCGCACCCTCGACGGGCCCGCCGCCTGGGCGCTCGCGGCGGGCCGCGAACCGGCGATCCTGGCCGTCGTGGACTCGGGCGTGGATCCCGCGCATCCGGACCTGCGCGGAGCCCTGGTTCCCGGCTGGAACTTCCTGAGGGAAACGCGGGACACCTCGGACGTGCTGGGGCACGGCACGTCCGTCGCCGGAACGGCCGCGGCCGCGGCGAACAACGCCGTGGGCGGCGCGGGCGTCGCCCCCGGCGTCCGCGTGATGCCCCTCGTGGCGCTCGACGCGAACAACTGGGCCTCTTATTCGGACATCGCCCGCGCCATCGTCTACGCCGCCGACCACGGGGCGCGCGTCATCAACGTGAGCCTGGGCGGGACCAGCCCGTCCTTCGGCCTGGACCGGGCGATCGAGTACGCCTGGGGCCGGGGATGCCTGGTCGTCGCCAGCGCCATGAACACGGGCGACTCCACCCCCCACTATCCGGCGGCTTCGCCGCGCGCCCTGGCGGTCTCGGCCACCACCGCCGCCGACACCCTGGCGGGGTTTTCGACGACCGGCGACTGGATCGATTTCAGCGGGCCGGGCGTCTCGATCCTCACGACCGCCGCCGGCGGCCGCTACGCCTGGCGCCATGGAACGTCGTTCGCCGCGCCCATGGTTTCCGGAACGCTCGCCCTGATGCTGGCCGTCCGCCCGCGCGCCTCGGCCGAGGAACTCGTCGCCCTCCTGGCCGAGTCGGCGGAGGATCTGGGAGCGCCGGGGCCGGACCCGTACTTCGGCCGCGGGCGCGTCCACGCCCGCCGCGCGGTGGAGCGGGCCTCCGCCGGGCCGCCGGGGACAAAACATTGAATCGTCCCCCGGACCCCGTAGAATAAGCGCCGCATGGCGGACCGCCGCTACGACGTGGCCATCATCGGCGCGGGAATCATCGGCGCGTCCGTCGCGTACCACCTCGCCCGCCGCGGCTGCCGCGACGTGGCGGTCCTCGAAAAAGAGCCCGCCGCCGGAACCGGATCCACCGCCAAGGCGGCCGGAGGCATCCGCGCCCAGTTCTCCAGCGAAATCAACGTGCGCCTGTCGCTTCTGTCCCTGCCGGACTTCGAACGCTTTCCGGAGGAAATGGGGGTCCCCACGACCTTCCATCAGGCGGGCTACCTCTGGATCGCGACGCGCCCCGACGACCTGCGCCTCTTCGAACGCAACGCGTCCCTCCACCGGCGGCTCGGTATGAACGTGGAACTTCTGGACGCCCGCGGAGTGGCCGCCCGCGCCCCCTTCGCCAGGACGGACGACGTCCTCGGCGGCGCCTTCCACGGCCGCGACGGATACGGCTCGCCGGCGGACTTCCTTCAGGGATACGTGGCCCGCGCGCGCGACCTGGGCGTGACCTTTCTCTACGGCCACGAAGTCCTCGGCCGCGAGGGCGGGACGCTTCGGACGAGCGCCGGACCCGTCCGCGCGGCGCGCGCGGTTCTGGCCGCCGGCGCCTGGTCGGGCCGCGTGGGCCGCGCCCTGGGCTGCGAGATCCCCGTGGAACCTGTCCGCCGGCAATGCTTCGTCACGCAGCCGCTTCCCGAGCTGCCTCATCCCGTCCCCATGACGATCGATTTCGCCACCGGGGTCTACCTCCACAGCGAGTCGGGCGGCCTCCTCGTGGGACGCGCCGAATGGGAAGAGCCCCCCGGCTTCAACGAAACCCCGGACGACGGGTTCGTGGAACGCACGGCGGCTCTCGCCGTCCGCCGCGTGCCGATCCTGGAACGCGCGGAAGTCCGCACCGTCTGGGCGGGCCTGTACGAGGTCACCCCGGACCACCACCCCGTGCTCGGACCCGTCGGCCCCGGGCTCTACGCCGCCTGCGGATTCAGCGGCCACGGCGTCATGCACGCCCCCGCGGCCGGCCGCCTCCTGGCGGAACTCCTCACGGAGGGAAAGACCTCGCTCGACATTTCCTGCCTGCGGCTCGAACGCTTCCGCGAAGGCAAACTCATTCGGGAAACCAACGTCCTCTGAAGCCATGAACATCGTTTTTTTCGGAACGTCCGGGTTCGCCGTGCCGGCGCTCGAAAAGCTCCTGGCGTCTCCCCATCGCGTGATGGCCGTGGTGACCCAGCCCGACCGGCCCGCCGGCCGGGGACGCGAGCTCCAGGCCAGCCCCGTCAAGGAAGCGGCCGCGGCGCGGGGCGTCTTCCTCTACCAGCCCGAAAACTGCAACGAGTACGAGTTCCTGCGGGAACTGCGGGCGCTTTCGCCGGACGTCATCGTCGTGGCCGCGTACGGGCAGAAGCTCGGCAACGAGATCCTCCAGCTCCCGCGCTTCTACTGCCTGAACATCCATCCCTCCCTTCTGCCCAAGTACCGGGGAGCCGAACCCGTGGCCCGCGCCATCCTCCAGGGCGAAACCCATACGGGCGTGGCGATCACGAAAATGGTGGAGAAGCTGGACGCCGGCCCCATCCTCGGAATCACCCGCGTCCCCATCCCGCCGGAGGCCACGACTCCGGAGATGGAGGACCGCCTCGCCGAGATCGGGGCCGATCTGCTTCTGGAGGTCCTCCAGGCGGTCCAGGAACGCCGGGCCGTCGAAGTGCCGCAGGACGAGCGGGAGGCCACCTACGCCAAAAAGTTCGATAAGGGCGAAGGACGCATCGACTGGCGCAAGCCCGCCCGGAAAATCCAGGACTTCGTGCGCGCGCTGATCCCCTACCCGGTCGCCTTCAGCCACCTGGGAGGCCGCCAGCGGATCCTCTTCTACAAGGTCCGCGGCCAGCGCTACCCGGAAAAGCCTTCCCACCGTCCCGGCACGATTCTGGCTGTGGACAAGGACTCGTTCCGGGTGGCCTGCGGAGACGGCGACGTGACCGTTCTCGAGCTTCAACCGGAAAACAAGCGCCGCATGACGGCCGCCGAGTTCATCAGCGGCTACCAGCCCAAGGCCGGACAATTCTTCGCCTGAAGCCTTCGAGCCCAACCCGGCCGACGCCGGCGCGGCGTTCCGGCGTTTTATGTTGAAAGCGCTTTTCCGATCCGATACGATCCGCCCAAACCTGCCGGCCGGACGGCAAGGGGGGATGGATGGGAGACGCCGCGGAGCGCGAACGCTGGGGATCCCGAATCGGCCTCATCCTCGCCGCCGCCGGAAACGCCGTCGGCATCGGCAACCTCCTGCGCTTCCCCGGCAAGGCCGCCACCAACGGAGGCGGCGCCTTCATGATCCCCTACGTCGTCTCCCTCCTCGTCTTCGGCCTGCCGATGATGTGGATCGCCTGGACGATCGGACGCTACGGCGGCCGGTTCGGACACGGCAGCCTTCCCGGACAGTTCGATCGGATGTGGAAGACCCCCCTGGCCAAGTACGTCGGCGTCCTCGGGGTGGCGATGCCCCTGGTCTTCTGCCTCTACTACACCTACATCGAGGCGTGGTGCCTGGGATACGGGTATTTCTCCCTGACCCGATTCTTCGAAAGCACCCCCGGCCGCACCGTCGATCTCGAAGTATTCCTCGCGGAGTTTCTCGGAGACACCCCCACGCACTCCTACTTCGCCGGCCTTGTCCCGGCGTTCGTTTTCTTCCTCATCACGCTCTTCCTGAACATCTGGGTCCTCTACCGCGGCGTCGCCAAGGGCATCGAGCTTCTGGCCAAGATCGCGATGCCGCTCCTGCTCCTCTTCTGCGTCGTCCTGGCCGTGCGCGTGTTCACGCTGGGCCAGAAACAGGGCACCGCCTGGCAGGGGCTCGACTTCCTCTGGACCCCGAACTTCAAGGCCCTTCTCGAACCGCAGGTCTGGATCGCCGCCGCGGGACAGATCTTTTTCACCCTCTCCATCGGCTTCGGCGCCATGGAGTGCTACGCGTCCTATCTGCGCGAGAACGACGACGTCACCCTCACCGGCCTGACGACCGCCGCCACGAACGAATTCGTCGAAGTCATCTTCGGAAGCATCATCGCCATTCCCGCCGCGGCCGTCTTCTTCGGCGCCGGCCGGATCCCCGAAATCGCCGGCTCCGGCACCTTCGCCATCGGCATGGTCTCCATGCCCGAAATCCTCCGCAACACCCCCGGACTGGAGCTTTTCGGGACGATGTGGTTCCTCCTCCTCTTTTTCGCGGCCTTCACCTCCTCCGTCGCGGTGGCCCAGCCGGTCGTCGCCTTCTTCCAGGACGAGTTCAAGCTGCGCCGCGAAGGCTCCGCCCTCCTCGTGGGGCTCTTCTGGTTCCTGGGCACCCTGCCGGTCATCTGGTTCTTCAAGTACGGCGTCCTCGACGAAATGGACTTCTGGGCGGGCACCATCGGCCTGGTCGTGTGCGCCCTCATCGAAGTCGTTCTCTTCGCCTGGATCTTCGGCATGGACCGCGGCTGGGAAGAAATGCATCGCGGGGCCGATCTTCAGGTGCCCCGGTTTTTCTACTTCGTCATGAAGTACGTCACGCCCGTGGCCCTGCTGGCCATCCTGGGCGCCTGGTTCTACGACGCCGTGGCCAACGACACGCTGATCCCCTCTCCCAAGATCAGCTGGGGCGTCGAAAACCGCGCCCGGTACCCCGGAGAGTTCCGCAAAGGCCTCCCGCCGGGAACCCCTCCGGAAGAGCGGGAGCAGGCCCGGAAGGGCCTCGAAGGGATCGAAAAATCCGTCCTCGACGCCGTCCGCGCCGCCCGGCGCGACCTGCGCGCGATGGCCGACGTGGAACTCGACGGCCAGGGCCGGGCCCGGGTGGTCTCTTTCTTCGCCGATCCCGCCCTGCGGGAAGTCCTGGACGCCGGCTCCTTCGAACGCTGGCTGGCGCTCCAGGGCTGGCGATACGAGGAGAAAAAAGACCGTCCCTCCCCCGCCCCCGCCCGGGTCACCCTCGTCTTCGAAGCCCTCCACCGCGCCCCCTATATCTGGGTCACCCGCATCCTCATGGCCGCCGTCTTTCTCGTTTTCCTCGTGCTCATTCATGTGGCCTGGAAGAACCGACCCGCGTCGCCTCGGGAGGTCCCCGCATGAAGCCCTCCGCCGCCGTCTTCATGATGCTCACCTGGGCCGCCGTCGTCTGGCTGAACGTGTACTGCGTCCTGAAACTTCTGTCGGGGCCCAAGAAGTAAACCCGTGGACGCCCACTCCCGCGAACGCCTCCGCAAACTCCTCGAGCGGGAAATCGAACGCCCCGGCTCATACGGCTCCGCCCTGGAGGATCTCGCCGAGCTTTTCCCCGACCAGCGCCTCCTCTTCGAATTCCTCCGCGCGCGCGACGAGGAACACCGCCACGCTTTCTACGCCAAGTCCCAGCACGTCTGGTACCGCCGCTTCGGCTGGCGCATCATGCGGCCGCTTTTCATCGTGGCGATCCTGGCGGGCGTCGGCTTCAGCCTCCAGCGGGCCGTGGACCCGACGCTCGGCGTCGCGTGCTTCCTGGCCGGCGCCGCGGCGCTTTACATCACGATCCAGATCTTCGCCCACCGCTGGGCCCAGCGCGACCTCAAGCAGCTCGACGCCGTCCGCGAACGCTACCGGGAACGGCTCCGCGCCCTCCTGGGCGAACTCGGCGCCTCGGACGCCCGATGATCCCTCTGGTCTGCCCCCGCTGCGGCGCGGACCTGCGCGAGTCCGGGGCCCGCCTCCGCTGCTCCTGCGGCTCCTATCCCGTGGTCGAGGGCATCCCCCTCCTCACCGACGCGGCACGGGATCGCGAGTTCTCGCTGGGCGAACTTCTCGCCCTCCACCGGCCGCCCCCCCGGACCCGCGCGGGAGCCTTCCTGCGGAGGCTTTTTCCGGGAACCGCGCGCCTGGCCCGCGCCGCCGCCCGCCGCGAAACCCGGTTCATCGATCTCGTCGCCCGCCTCGGGCGCGCCTCGGATCTCGATTACTTCCGGTACCGCTTCAGCGACCCGAGCTACATCGCCGCCCTGGCGTTCCTGGCGCCCCTCCGCGAAGGCCCGGTCCTCGACCTCTGCTGCGGCGCCGGCCACGTGACCCGCGCCCTGAGCCGCAAACTTCCCGGAGCCGCCGTCGTCGGGCTCGACCTCAACTTCGCGCTCCTTTACCTCGCCCGCCGATTCGTCGCCCCCGAGGCGATCCTCGTCTGCGCCGACGCGGCCGGAAAACTGCCTTTCCGGGACGGCGCCTTCGCCGCCGCCGTCTGCGCGGACGGCTTCTACTTCCTCCACGACCGCCTCCGGGCCGCCCGCGAGCTCCTGCGCGTGGCCCGCGGACCGGTGCTCGTGCCGCATCTCCAGGATCCCGCCTTCCAGGGCCCCTCCGTGCAGCCTCCCCTCGCCTCCGCGCGGATTCTGGATCTCTTCCGGGAACGCTCGCCGAGCCTTCATTCGGAGCGGCGGATCCTCGAGCGGTTTCTCGCGGAGCGCGTCCTGGATCTCTCCGGACCCGGACCCCATCCGGACGAGGCCGTCTCCCTGGCGGCGGGGGTCGATCCCCGCCTCTATCCGGAGGCCGACTTCTTCACCGGCGGCCGCTCGATCAACCCGATCTACGACGTTCGCGACGAAGGAGACGCTCTTTCGCTCGCCGCGCGGCGGCCGCACCCGTTTCTGCCCCCGACGCTCCGCGTCGAGCGCCGGAAGGTCGCCGAGGGGGACCCGGAACTCGCCCGGAAATTCGTCCTCCTCGATCTCCCGCCGAACTACGCCTGAGTCGCGCCGGCGGCCCGCGCCAGAAGGTCCGCCGTCCGGGCCACCCAAAGCTCGCCCGCGCGGTACCGCCGGGCCACGTCCTCGAGCGCCCGAAGACCCGCCGCCAGGCGCTCCGGCGTCTCGTCCCGCGAGGGTCCGATGTGAAGATAGACCACCATCGCTCCGCGCGAGGCGACCAGCCGATCGAGCGTTTCCGCGCTCAAGATCTCCGGGAGGAGCGAAATCGTGTCCCGTCTCCATCGGCCGTAGCGCAGAAAAGTCAGGACCTCGCGCCCGTCCCGGAGCCGCGCGGGACGCAGAAGGGCGTTCCCCGGATAAGGCTCCACGCCCAGGCGGCGCACGGCCGACGTCCCCAGAAAGTGCGCCCAGCGGGCCAGCCGGCGCTTCCCGGACGTCGCGTCCGGACAGGCGCGGTAATACTCGGCGGGCGTCGCTTCCCGGTCCTGGCCGACGAGGGGCGTCAGCACGCTCGGCCAGACGAATCGGATTCCGTACGCCGCGGCCAGATCCGCCAGATAGGCGGGCGAGCCCGGCACATCCCCCTGGGCGCCGGGACGCAGGAGGTTCTGGACGTTCTCCGGCCCGCCGTGGTTGGTCCAGACCGAAAGGCGGATCCCGTCGGCGGCCAGCGCGTCGAACGCGCGGGCGGCCAGCTCCCGCGTGCAGGGGGACGCGGGGCCGAAGTCTCCGAGGCCGTGAAGGCTGTCGATCCAGCCCCGCCGCCACGCTTCACGGAGGGCGTCGCGGTCTCCGTCGAGATACGCCGCCTGAGGCGGCGCGGCGGGATTGCGCGAGTAGACGAACATCGAGGAAGCCACGGGAAGTCCGAGCGCGGGGCCCCAGGGAGTGCGCCCGTCCCCGGCCCAATACCCCAGGACCTCCTCGAGGCGGCGGGCGGTGCAGCCGTCGCAGTCGATCGAAAGCGCCAGGGCGGCGCGATAGGGAGCCGGGCAGGGGAAAGCCATTTCCGGGGTAGTATATCCCCGCATGGACGAACCGCGCTGTGCGCTCTGCGGAGGCCGGGACGCCCCGCCCCATCACGAGGAGGCGGGCTGCACCTACCGGCGCTGCGCGCGCTGCGGGCTCGTCTTCCTGTGGCCGCTTCCGTCGGCGGAAGACCTGGAACGCCTCTACGAGGAGGAAGCGGGCGCCACGTTTCACCACGCGGCGGAAATCCGCGCGGCCTACGAGAAGCGGCTCGAGGCCCGGCTGCGCCTGGCCGTCGTGCAGCGCGCCCTCCGCGCGGCCCCCGAACGCTCGGCCCTCGAAGTCGGCTGCGGGGCGGGGTATCTGCTCGACGAGCTCCGCCGCTGCGGCTGGCGCGTGGCGGGGACCGAGGCGGCGGAGGCCTACGTCCGGTTCGCCCGCGAGCGCCTCGGCCTGGACGTGCGCCGGGAACGCCCGCCGGGCCGGTTCGGCGCGGTGCTGCTCTTCAACGTCCTCAGCCACGTGCCGGACCCCGCCGGGGAATTCGCCCGCTGCCGCGAAGGACTTCTGCCCGGAGGCGTTCTGGCGCTCGAAACCGGCAACGCCGCCGAGGTGCCTCCCGGGCGGGTCGGCCCCTTCGGGGCGCCCGAGCACGTCTGGCATTTCTCGGAATCGACCCTCCGGACGCTCCTCGAGCGCGCGGGCTTCCGCGATGTGCGGGTGCGCCGCTTCAACGTCGAGTGGCAGCGCGGCGCGCTGCGGCGGCTGGGGGCCCGGCGGCGGGTCCCGC
>DATLZA010000108.1 GCA_035574235.1 Planctomycetota bacterium
CCCGCCGCCCCTCTGGCGGATCTGGCCGAAGCCCGCCGCGAAGTGGCCCGCTTGAAGGCCCGTCTCCTCGAAGTCGAGCGGGCCGCCGCCCCCGAGGCGCCCCCTCCGGCGCCTGTCGAGGAGGCGCCCCCGGCGCCGGCGCCCGCCCCGGAGCCACCGCCGGCGGCCGCCGTGCCGGCGGCCCGGCGGCTGCATGTGGAGTCCGCCCGGTCGCTTCTGGCCTCAGGGGACCTCAAGCACGGCAAGGGACTCGACATCGGAACCGTGAACCTGGTCGCCGCGGAGCAGAACGACCAGGGGGAGGTCGTCCTGCGGCTGCGCCGCAACGCCTTCATCGACGTCGAGATTACTCCCTACACGAAGAACATGCTGACCCAGCTCAAGGT
Organism: Planctomycetota bacterium; assembly: GCA_035574235.1. NCBI lineage: Bacteria > Pseudomonadati > Planctomycetota > Planctomycetota bacterium. The sequence goes on from DATLZA010000108.1 coordinate 387, forward strand.
TCCCTACGTGGTCCAGGGAAAGCGCATGTACGTCCTGGGCGATGAGGCGTTCGAGCTGGCGAACGTCCTCAACCGCAACACGCGCCGGCCCATGAAGGACGGCCTCATCTCCCCCAAGGAGCAGGACGCCCTGCCGGTCATGAAGCTTCTCATCGGTTCGATCCTCGGGGAGCCCCGCGTTCCGAACGAGGTCTGCTTCTACTCGGTTCCCGGGGATCCCGTGGACATGGACCTTTCGGTGGCTTATCACCGCGACCTTTTCGACGCGGTGCTCAAGGCGTTGGGATACAAGCCCAGCCATATCATCGAGGGGCACGCCGTCGTCTTCGCCGAGCTGGCCGACGAGGACTTCACCGGCATCGGCATCTCCTGCGGCGGCGGCATGTTCAACATCTGCGTCGCGTACAAGTCCATGCCCGCGCTGACCTTCTCGACGGCCCGTTCGGGCGACTGGGTGGATTTCAACGTCGCCCAGGCGCTCGGCATCACCCCCGTCAAGGCCGCCCTCCTCAAGGAGAAGGGAGTCGATCTCATGAGCCCGAGAACCCGCGAGGAGGACGCGATCGCGATCTACTACCGGAACCTCATCAAGTACAACCTGACCAACATCGCCGAGCGGTTCCGGGCCGCCGAGAACATGCCGAGCTTCCCGGATCCGATCTCGATCGTCTTCTCGGGCGGAACGGCCATGGCGGGGAACTTCATCGAGCTCGTCAAGGCCGTCTTCAAGGAGCTCGACTTCCCGATCCCCGTCAAGGACATCCGGCTGGCCCGGGATCCGCTTCACGCCACGGCCAAGGGAGCCCTGGCGGCCGCCATGCTCGAGATGGCCGGCCAGCCCGCATGACCCGGCGCCCGGAAGCGACGTTGCCCGAAGAACTCCGATCCGCTATAGTGAGGCCGTGTCCCGGCCGAACAAGAAGGGAACCGTCTATCTCGTGGGCGCCGGCCCCGGAGATCTCGGCCTGATCACCGTACGGGGCCGCGAGCTCCTGGGGAAAGCCGACGTCGTCGTCTACGATCACCTCGTCAATCCCCGGCTCCTGGACTTCGCTCCCCGCGCGAGGCGCGTGTATGCCGGCAAACGGTCCGACAGCCACACGCTCGAACAGCCGGAGATCAACCGGCTCCTCGTGCGGGAAGCCCGCGCGGGGCGCACGGTCGTGCGCCTGAAGGGCGGGGATCCGTACATCTTCGGCAGGGGCGCCGAGGAGGCGGAGGCCCTCGCGCGCGCGCGGATTCCGTTCGAAATCGTCCCCGGCGTCACCGCCGCGATCGGCGCCTCGACCTACGCCGGGATCCCCCTGACCCACCGCGAACGCGCGTCGCAGGTCACCTTCGTGACGGGCGTGACGCGGAAGGGGGAGCTGGACGCGGCGGATCTTCCGCGGCGCGGCACCCTCGTCGTCTACATGGGACACCGGACGCTCGGCCGGCTGGCCCGCAAGCTCATCCGTCTCGGATGGGATCCCGCCACGCCCGCGGCCACGGTCTCCTGGGCCACCACGCCCCGGCAACGCACGGTGCGCGGGACCCTGGCGACGATCGCCGAACGCGCCGCGGACCTCGCGGCCCCTTCGGTCACGTTTATCGGCCGCGTGGTGGATCTCATGCCCCGCCTGCGATGGTTCGAAAACAAGCCTCTTTTCGGCAGGCGCGTGGTCGTCACGCGGGCCCGGGAGCAGTCGCACGAACTGGCGCATGAGCTCGAGGCCCTCGGGGCCGAGGTGGTCTCCTTTTCCACGATCCGCATCCGGCCGGTGCGCGTGCCTCCCATCCGGCTGCGCGGGCGGGGATTCACCCACCTCGCCTTCACGAGCCGCACGGCGGTCGACCTCTTCTTCAGGAACCTCGCGGGGGACGCCCGGGAACTCGCGGGACTCGTGGTCTGCGCCGTGGGGGACCAGACGGCCCGGGCGTTGCGGGAACGCGGCATCCGGCCCGACGTCGTCGCCGCGGAATTCACCAGCCGCGCGCTCGCGCGCGAGCTGGCGCGCCGCGGGGTGCGCGGCGCCCACGTCTTCCACCCCGGCGCCGACAAGATGAACCCCGATTTCGAGCGCCTTCTCGAGAAGAGCGGCGCCCGCGTCACCAACCTCGTGCTCTACCGGATCGACAAAGTCGCCCCCGACAACGTGAGCGCCGTGGAGGGAGCCGACTGGATCACCTTCGCCAGCGCCCAGACCGTGCGCAACTTCATGGCCGCGGTGGACGGCCGCCCCGTCCGGGCCCGCGTCGCCTGCATCGGCCCGGTGACGGCCCGCGAGGCGCGGCGGTTCGGCCTCAAGGTCCGCGCCGTTCCGCGACGGTTCACCTTCCAGGCGCTCCTCGAGGAAATCGTGAAAAGATCATGAAAACGTTCCTTCGAAACCTCCGGAAGTCCCCCGGCCTGAGGCGCCTGGTGCGGGAGACCGAGCTTCTGCCCGAAGACCTCGTCATGCCGTACTTCGTGCGGGCGGGGAAGGCCGTCCGCGCCCCCATCCCTTCCATGCCCGGACAGTATCAGCTCTCGATCGACGAACTCCTGCGCGACGCGCGAGCGCTCGTCCGCGCCGGAGTCGGAAGCGTGATCCTCTTCGGCATCCCCCCGCGCAAGGATTCCCGGGGGTCGGGCGCGTGGGCCCGGGGCGGCATCGTCCAGCAGGCGGTCCGCGCGCTCAAGGATGCGATCCCCGATCTCGTCGTCATCACGGACGTGTGCCTCTGCGAATACACCGACCACGGCCATTGCGGGGTGCTCCGGGACGGCGACGTGGACAACGACGCGACGCTGCCGCTTCTGGCGCGCATCGCGGCGTCCCAGGTCGAGGCGGGCGCGGACGTCGTGGCCCCGAGCGGCATGATGGACGGAGCGGTCGCCGCGATCCGCCGCGCGCTTCCGCGGACGCCCATTCTCGCGTACGCCGCCAAGTACGCCAGCGCGTTCTACGGCCCCTTCCGCCAGGCGGCCGAAAGCGCTCCCCGGTTCGGCGACCGCGCCGGCTACCAGATGGATCCGGCCAACGCGGAGGAGGCCCTTCGGGAGATCGACCTTGATATTCGCGAGGGGGCCGATATAATTATGGTGAAGCCTGCGCTCGCGTACCTCGACGTTCTCCGGCGGGCGAAGGAAAAATTCGGCTGGCCGACGGCCGCGTATAACGTGAGCGGCGAATACGCGATGATCCGGGCCGCCGGGGAGAGAGGGTGGATCGACGAGAAAAAGGTCGTTCTCGAGGTTCTCACCTCCATCAAGCGATCCGGAGCTGACTTTATCCTGACTTATTTTGCGAGAGAGGCGGCGGAGTGGATAGCCTGAAGGCGGCGCTCGAGGCGGTCCTCTTCACCTGTGACGAACCCCTGTCGCTCCATCGCCTGAAGGAAATTGTGCCCGACTCGGGGCCCGAGGAGATCAAGCAGGCCCTCGGCGAACTCCGCCGCGAATACGAGGAGTCCGGCCGGGCCTTCGCGCTGGAGGAAATCGCCGGAGGGTACCAGCTGTTGACCCGGCCCCAGTACGCCGATATAATCGCGAAACTCAAGAAATCCAAAGCGGATCGGAAGCTTTCCGCGGCGGCGCTCGAAACCCTGGCCATCATCGCGTACAAGCAGCCGATCAAGCGCGTGGATGTCGAGGCGATCCGCGGGGCCGCGTCCGGGGAACTGATTCGCGCCCTCATGGAGCGCCATCTCGTCAAAATCGTGGGACGCGACGAAGTGCCCGGAGCGCCTGTTCTGTACGGGACGACGAAGGAGTTCCTCGATACGTTCGGCCTGAAGTCGATCGAGGACCTGCCGAGGCCGGAAGAGGTCAAATGAACTTCGGGAAGTTCGTGGAGAAGTCCTCGCGGGGACTTTTCCTCTTCATCGCCATTATGATGATCCTGCCTCTCGTCCTCTGGGGATACATGAACCCCACCCCGGCCGACGAGGCCCTCAAGGGAACGGCGGGCGTCATCTTCGGCGAAATCAAGGTTCCCCGCGCGCACTTCGAGGAACACCGGCGCAAGGCCCACCCCTCCTGGTGGTGGGGCAAGATCGAACGGGAACCCTGGGTTCTTTTCCAGATGATGCGCGGCCAGCGCGTTCAGGGGCCCACCGCCGAGGAGATCCGCCAGCAGGCGTGGCGCAACATCATCCTCCTCCACGACGCGGCCGCCAAGGGGATTTCCGCCACCGATCTCGAAGTGGCCCGCAAGATCCGCGACGTCTACACGCGGGTAACGTTCGGCCGCCAGGCCTTCGACATGAGAATTCTGGAACGCATCGCCCGGGACATCTTCGGCGCCCCGATGCCGGTTTTCGAGGCCTGGGCCCGCGACCAGGTGGTCATCGACAAGCTTCTCGACCTCGTCGCCGAGGCGTCGTTCGCCAAGCATGAGGAGGCGTTCGCCGACGCGCTCCAGAGCCGGCGCCTGGTCAAGCTCTGGTACGCCGCCTTCGATCCCCAGGACTTCGCGCGCGACCTCAAGCCGGTCACGGCGGATGAAGTCGCGCGTTATTACGAGCAGAACAAGGACAAGTTTCGCGTTCCGGAGAAGGCCAACGTCTCCTACCTCATGATCGAACTCGAATCCCTCCAAAAGAAGGCGCCCGAGCCGACCGAGGAGGAGCTCCGCAAGTACTACGATGAGAACCGGCGGGAGTTCCAGGCCCCCCATGAGCATGCCCCGGGAGAAGAGCATCGGGACGACGAGGCTCCCAGGTTCCGACCCTTCGAGGAAGTGCGCTCCGAGATCGCCGAACGCGTCCGGCGCCGCTGGGCCGAAAGGGAGGCCTCGCGCCTCATGGACCAGGTTAACGTCGACCTGGGAGCCGACGCCGCCGCCAACGGAGGGAAGTTCTCCGACGACGTCTTCGAGAAGCTCAAGGAGAAGTACAAGGCGCAGGGCGTCGATCTCGTCCACGACGTCACTCCTTCGTTCGACCGCCGCTCGGTGGACGATGTGGAGAAGACCGTCGGCCAGAACAGCGGTTTGGCGCTCTGGGCGTTCGATCGCAAGAATCGGGAAGGGGACATTTCCCAGAAGGTAACGACGACGAAAGGTGTGGTCCTCTTCCGGCTTCTTAAGCGCAAAGATGCCTACGATCCCGGCCTGACCGAGCAGGTTCGGGACCGGATCGTCAAGGCGCTGCAGCGGGAGCAGATCCGCAAGCGCACCCAGCAGGTGGCCGCCAACGTCGTCCAGGAGATCAATACCCGCGGTTTCGCCGCCGGCCGCCGCCGTCATCCCGCCGACTGGCGGCCCACGCGCTATTTCAATCCCGAAGAGGGAGATCCCGGCGTGGGCGACGCCGCCCTGGGCGGCATGCTCCGCCGGCAGGCCGCGGGCCTGGCGCCCGGAAAGGCGGCCGTCGTCCCCGGAACCGCCCTGGCCGGCTCGCGCGAGAAGGAAAACTGGTCCTACGTGGTGTATCTCGAAGACGTCGTTGAGGTGGTTCCCGACGATCTGGAGCGGGAGTTCCGGGAATCCCTGGAGCGGCTGACGCGCGAACGGCGGGAGCGCCGCCGCGAAGACTACGCGGCGACTCTCGTCCGGGCGGCCGAGGTTCAGGAGGACCCGGGGCTTAAGAAGACGGAGCGGCCCCCCGCGCCCTAGCGCGCCGGCCGCAAAGCGAGGAGAGAGGGAGCATGGGACGATCGTCCCGCCGTTGTGATTCTTCCCGGAAGCGCGTATTTTCGTCCTTCGTTTTTCAACCGTTTATTTTCTAGGAGAGGGGGCAGCGATGAAGAGGTGGTGGCTCGGTGCGGTCCTGGCGGCCGTCTCCGCCAGCGCGTCGGCTCAGGAAAAGTCGGGCGAGCAGAAGGTGGCGTTCGAGAAGCGCGCCTTCCCGTTCGAGGCGGAGGTTTCCGCGGAACGGCTCAACGTTCGGCTCTTTCCCAAGGCGGACCAGACGAGTGTGATCGTCTCGGTCCTCTCGCTCGGGGAAAAGGTCACCGTGGTCGGCGAACGGGAGGATTTTTTTCAGATTCTCCCCGTCCGCGGGTGCACCGCGTGGATCTTCGGGCGCAACGTGCAGCGCGAGGGAGATAAGGGCGTCGTGACCGCCGACGACGTGCCCGTCCGGATGGACAGCCGCGTCAACGCCGATGTGCTCTGCACCCTGAAACAGGGCGACGCCGTCAAGATCCTTTCCGAGCACATGGGCTGGTACAAGATCGAAGCGCCGGCGTCGGTGAAGTACTACGTGGGCAAAAAGTACGTGCGGCCGGGCAAGGAGCTGCCCGCGCCGGTGGCCGCCGCGGTCGCCGACGAAGCGGCCCCGCGCAAGGGCCCCCAGCCCCGGGCGGCCGGCGGGGACGCCGAGGCCCGCGAGAAGCTGGCGCAGGCCGACCAGCTCCTCGAAGAGCAGCGCCGGCTCGTGGACGCGCAGAAGCTCGATGACGTCGATTTCGGCGGGGTCGTCGCCGCCTATGAGGGGGCTCTCGCGGCGGCTCAGACGCCGGCCCTGCGCGCGGAGGCCGAGCGGGGCCTGAAGCGGTACAAGGAGCTTCACCTCATCTGGATGACGCACCGCGCCCGCAAGGCCGAAGAAGAGCTGCGCCTGGCGCGCGAGCGCGAGAAGCTCGCCCAGAAGCCGGAAGAACCGCCGGCGCGGACGTTCGCCCTGTCGGGCTACGTGGATACCTGCGGCCTGCTGTGGAAGCGCCCCGGCTCCCACAAGCTCGTTATGGGCGGCAAGATCGTGGGTTTCCTGCGCGTCAAGGACGGCGACGATAAGATGATCGCCCGCCTGAACGACCTCTACCAGAAGTACGTCGGCGTCAACGGGGTCGTCATCAAGAACCCCGAAGGCTGGGACGGCTACTCGGTCGTCGTCGTGGACGAAATCGTCCCGCTTACGCAGGACTGATCCGTTCCGTCTCCCGCGATTTCCGCGCCGGCCCCGGCCCGATCGACGGGTCGGGGCCGGCGTTTTTTCCTACGCCCTTCGCGCGAGGGCCGCAGCCAGGCGCGCCGCAAGCACCGACCCGGCGAAGAAGGCGCACGCCCCCATGACCAGGACGGCGACTTCGGTGAGCGTGCGCGGCGTCGGTCCGATCAGGGCCAGAAAGGCCAGCACCGCCCCGACCGCCCCACAGGCCAGATGCAGACCCGCCGCGGTTCCGGCGACGCGCCGCGGCGTCCCCACCTCCTCACGGGCTTCCTCTCCGAGGCGGCCGAGGCGCCCCAGGCCGATGCCGCCGCAAAGAAACGCCAGCGCGAGCGCCAGCGCCCCCAGCGCATTCAGGGTCAGCACGTTCCCCGCCAGCAGGGCGATAACCGCCAGCGCCACGCCGACCGCGCCCAGGAAGCTCTCCGCCGAGAACCAGCCGCGAACGTCCGCCGCTCCGGGAATCCGGGCGATCCGCGCCAGGTAGGCGCCGCCACCCAGGAGGATCGCTGCGCCCAGGGCCACGATCGCGGCCGAGTCCACGGTCGCCGGCGCCGCCCCCGACAGACCGATGATCGACAGGAGGACCGCTCCGAGCCCCGTCAGGGCCACGACCGCCGATCCGCCTGCGATGGCTTTCGGGCCGACCGGCGCGGCGCGCACCCCCGCCTCGGCCTCCGACCGTCTGAGAAACTCCGTCTTCGGACCTGCCATGGCCGTTCTCCCGCAAGCGGAAGCCGCCGGGAAGCCATCCCCGCCGTCCGGACGGGGAGCGGCACAGCCGCCGTGGTTCGCTTCCCGCGGCCCCAAGGGGTGATCCCCGGGCGGGAAAGCGCGTTATGCCGGCCGGGGACTGGGATCCCCGGCGGGGAGAAGCGCCCGCGTGGCGGGATGGCCGCGCAACGCGGCTTCCGCCGCCTCCTCGCCGGCGCGGATCACCTCCCGCGTGTGGTCGAACTCGAACATCCCGTGGTCGGCCACGCGGGGCTGAATCAGAACGATCGGTTCGCGCTCGAAGTAACGAAGGTTGTGACGCGCCAGCGTCCGGGAGAGGATCGACTGGGACTGCTGAAGGATCGCCGCGATCCCCTTCTTTTCAACGCCGGAAGAGGCCGCCTCCCGCGGTTCGAGATACACGGCCAGGATAAGATCCGCCCTGTTGTACACGGCGACCTTCACCGGCAACGTGTCCACCAGGCTTCCATCCACGAAATAGTGCTGATTGATCCGCTTGGGAGGGAAGATTCCTGGAATGGCGCAGGAGGCGACGACACAGTCATGGATGGGGACCTCCCGGTACCCGGGCATTCCCCAGATCACCTCGCGGGCGCTCTCCAGCTCCACGGAGGTCACGTACAGGGGGCGGGGAAGGCGGTCGAACCGGTCCACCGGCAGCGTGCGACGGATGAAATCGTGCAGCGCCTTGCCGCGGTATAGGCTTCGGGCGCGTCCCCGGTGAATGAGCAACCCCAGCCAGTTGTAGTCCAGGATGTCCTGCCGGCGCAGCGAAAGCGCCACGTTTTCGATCTCGCCTGCGCTCATGCCGCCCGCGGCCAGCGCTCCGATATAGGCCCCGACGCTCGTTCCCACGTACTCGTCCGGCATCAGGCCGTAGCGCTCCAGCACCTTGAGGACTCCGATGTGGGCCAGCCCCTTGGTGCCCCCGCCGCCCAGGACGACCGAAACCTTCTTGCCCTGCATCATGCCGCCTGTCGATAGGACTCCCCGCCGGCGGAATCCGTAACGCCGTTCCCTCGATTTCCCCGGCGCATATTTTATAAACGGCCGTCGGAAACGCCGGTTCGCGGGATTCCGCGCCGGGGCTCCGCTCCGGACGTTATACTTTTCACAGGACAAGGCAAGCTCCGCGAGGCGCGGGCGGGCGGGGACCGGGATGGGTCAGGAAATCGTCTACTGCTTCAAATGCCAGACCCGCCTTGTCGGCTCCGACTTCGAAAAGGGCCGTGCCTTTCGCACGGGCGCCCGGATCGCCTGCGCCTCCTGTGCCCGCGAGATCCTGACCCCGGAGGAAATCGAACGCGCCCGCAGCCGCGCGGCGCCCCCTCGACCCGCCCCCGAATACCGGTCCCCCGGATCCACCTCGCGCCTGCGCATCCTTCCCGGCGAATCGCCCCGCCCCCGGCGCCGGACCGCGGTCGCCTGGGCCGGACTCGGCGGCGCCGCCGCCGTGGCGTTTCTGGCCGTCCTCGCCCTGCGGACCGGCGCCCCGCCAGGGGAGTCTCGGCCGCCCGTCACCGCTCCGCCGGAAGCACCTCCCGCTCCCGCCCCGCGCCCTGAGACGCCTCCACCGCCGGCTCGAGTCGTTGCGGACATCCCACGGGAACTCGCGGAGCTCGACAGCCAAGTTCAGGCGTTTCGCGCCCGCCGGGAATTCGGATTCGCGCTCGATCTCCTCGAGGCCGCGCGGAACCGCCACCCGGACGCCGCTTGGGAAGGGGCCCTGGACCGCCGCATGGCCGCCCTCCGCGAGGAGCTGCGCCGGGAAGCGGCTCTCCTCGTCGAACGGGCCCGCGCGGCCCGCCGGGCCGGAAATGAAGCCGAGGTCGCCCGCCTCCGCGGGCAGCTCCAGGCGCTCGGAGACGCGGAGGCGCTCCGCGAGCTGGACGCCTCCGCGCCCGCCCCCGC
>DATLZA010000109.1 GCA_035574235.1 Planctomycetota bacterium
CGATCTCCTCCCGGGCCCGCGTTTCCCGCGTGACATCCCGGGCCGAGGACAGGACGTACTTCTTACCCTGAAGTTCGACGAGTTCGGCGTTCACGAGCGCCTCCAGGATCTCTCCGGCTTTCGTCGTCACCCTGGCCCGCAAATCCCGAACGTACCCGTCGCGAAGGAACTGGTCCATGCGGCGCTTGCGCCCCTCGGCATCGGACACCATCCCGATCTCGAGGCTCGTCTTTCCGAGCATCTCCTCGCGAGAGTGGCCGAACATCCGGACGAAGGCGTCATTGACATCGACGAATCGGGCCTCGGGCAGCTCCTGGATGCCGGCCGCGATCGGAAGGGATCGGAACATGGCGGCGAACTTGCGTTCGCTTTCCCGGAGCTTCCCTTCGGACCGGTGCATCCCCTCGACGGCCAGGACCAGGCAGGATCCCGCGCCGATGAAGACCGCCAGAGCCAGGAGGTCCGTAAGAGTCCGCGGAAGAAGAGCGTGCCTCGGCTCGATGAAGAACCAGTCCGCCGCCAGCGCGCTCAGGATGAGGGCGAGAACCCCGGGGCCGAGGCGGCCGTAGCCCGTGGCCAGAACGACGGCGGGCCAGAAGAAGATGAAGGGGATGGCCGTGGCGCCCCAGAGGGGCGTGAGCGCCTCGCGGAGAGCGCACGCGAGAGCCACGATCCCCACGGCCGCGCCGTAGCGGAACGCCGGAGGGCGCCGAGAGGCCCCGGAAGGCACCTGCACCCCCCCTCTCCGCCGGCGGGATCGGGCCGTCTCTCCGAGCGGCGGGATTTCGCACCTGGATCGAACAACAGCGATGATACCGTCATCATACACTTCCGGCGCGGCGAGACAACGCTTTCGTGTGAACGAAGCGGAGAAACGGGAGGATCTTACGCTTCCGCCAGGTCCTTGAAGGCGGGATCGTTCCAGTAATCCCGGAACGCGGGGTCGTTGAGGGCCTCGTCCTTGAATTCGCCGTCGTTCTTGATCGCCAGCCCGAGCGTCTCGAGCATCTTGTCGCGCTGCCGGCGGCGGGCGTAGGTGGCCGCCAGGTCGTAGTAGGCCACGGGATCGGTGGGGTCCAGCTCGATCGCCTTCTGGTACGCCTCGATCGCTTCGTCGTAGCGCATGAGCTCCCGGTAGGCGTTGCCCATCTTGCCCCACGCCACCTGGTGGTCGGGCTTGAGGGCGAGAAGGCGCTTGTAAATCTTGAGCGCCTCCTCGGGCCGCCCGTGCGAGTGGGCGAAGCTGGCCTGCAGGAACAGGGTGTGCGCCTCGACCTCCTGCATGAAGCGCTCGTGCTGCGCCTTGAAGTCCCGGTCGATCCGCTCCTTCTGGTCGGAGCCGAGGCGCCGGACTTCCAGCTCGATCTGCTGCCGGAGCTGCCCGAGCGTCTCCTCGAGTTCCTTCTCCGCCTTCTGGCGCAGGGCCATGACCTCCTCGCGGAGCTTGTGGTCGGTATTTTGCTGGAGAAGGTCGGAGAAGCGCTCGATCTCGACCTCCTGCTCGTCCTTGAGCTTGCGGACGAACTCGAGGATGTCCACCTTCTTGGCCTCGAGCTCCTCCAGCACGCGGTCGGTCCGTTTGGTGATCTGCTGGGACTCCTCGATGTAGACGCCGGCCTGGCGGACGAGCTCCTTCCACTCTTTGAGCTTGGAGGAAACGTGGCCGACGAAGTAGATCATAACGAGGACGAAGGCCGTGGCGATGATGGCCACCGTGATCGAGAGGATGCGGATCTCGCTCTTGGCCTCCTTGGCCTTGACCTCGGCGCCTTCGATGGACTGCTTGATGATGCGGCTGACCTCCTCGGCGGAGAGGGTGTCCGTGGGGAAGGTCTTGCGGCCGATCTCGTCCCACCAGGCGCGCCACTTGCTCGCGTCGGGGCCGAATCCCTTCTGGCCCGTCAGGCGCTCGAGGGCCTCCGCCCCCGCGGCCCGGACGGAGTCGTCCGTCTCCCGGCCCAGGAGCTCGATGAGATGGGGAATGGCGGACCGGACCCCCTTCTGCCCGAGGAGGAGGCAGGCGTGCTTGCGCACCTCGGGGTTGATGTGCTGGAGGTCCTGGGTCGGGTCGTTCTGAAGGCCCTGCACCCCGCTCGGCCCGGCCAGGACGAGCGCGAGAACGAGCGACGTCACGCGGCGGATTATAGCCCCGGCCGAACTTGCAAGTCAACGCCGGGCCGGGTTAGCATGGCGGCGATGCGTCCCGCCGAGCCGTCCCGCGCGCGCCGGGCGCCGCCGGAGATCGTGGCCGAAAGCCCCGCCATGCGCCGGCTGCTGGCGGCCTTGGAGCGCCTGACGGACGTGGACGATCCCGTGCTCCTGGAAGGCGAGACGGGCACCGGCAAGGGGCTCTTGGCGCGCACGTTGCACTCCCTGGGTCCGCGCGCGACCGGAAGGTTCGTGGCCGTCAACTGCGGGGCCCTGGCACCGGGGCTTCTGGAGGCCGAACTTTTCGGGACCGTGCGGGGCGCCTACACGGGGGCCGATTCCGACCGGCCCGGGCTTTTCGAGGCCGCCGACCGGGGGACGCTCTTCCTCGACGAGCTGGAGGCCATGCCCGAAGCCATGCAGCGGGCGCTTCTCAGAGCGCTGGACGAGCGGAAGGTGCGGCGGGTCGGCGCGGTCGAGGAGGTTTCGGTGAACGTCCGGATCCTGGGGGCGGCCAACGACTCGCTGCGGGACCTGGCGGCACGGGGGCTTTTCCGGAAGGATCTCTACTATAGGTTGAGCGCGTTCACGCTGCGCGTCCCCGCGCTGCGGGAGCGGCCGGAGGACCTTGCGCTTCTGGCCGAGCGGTTCCTCCAGGAGCAGGCGCGGGAGCTGCGGCGGACGCCCCGGGAGCTTTCCCCCGAGGCGCTGGAACGGCTGCGTCGCTACGCCTGGCCCGGCAACGTGCGCGAGCTTCGAAACGAAATGCGCCGGCTGGCCGCCCTCGGCGAGGGCACGGTCCGGGAGGAGGAGCTGGCCCCGGCCATCCGCCACGCCCGGTCGGCCGGAGGCGATCCGGTTCGCCGCGGACTCTATCGCGAGCGCCTGCGCGAATTCGAGCGGCAACTTCTCCGCGAAGCGCTCGAGGAGCACCGCTGGAACCTTTCGGCCGCGGCTCGCGCCCTCGGAATGGGCCGGGCGACGCTTCGCCGCAAAGCGCGCGCGCATTCCCTCAAGCGCCCCTGAAACGTTACGAAACCATAACGCCACGGTTCAACACGAGCCGATCCGACCGCTCGGCGGATAAAGTTGCGGCCGCTACCCTTTGCGGGCTAATATTTTAGGGGAGCTCCGGGAAGGGGCATGGCATCGCCATTGCCTGTGTTACCTGGCCACCCCAATTTTCGGGAGCTTCTGGGGGCGCCGATGCGGGATGGGGAGAAACCCTCGAAAGGAGGCCGTCGTGGTTGCACTGCGTAATCGCCGCGGGACGGTGCTCATCATCGTCCTCGGGGTGCTTTTCATCCTGTCGCTCCTGGCGACGACCTTCGCCACGCTGCAGGGCACCGAGCAGCAGGTGGCCGCCAACTACCTGGACACCGTCCGGGCCAAGCTCTTGGCCCAATCGGCCATCCAGGACGCCGAGGCCCGGCTTCGGGAGCACTTCCCCTTCCGCTACTTCGACACCGCCAACGTCACCACCCCCAAGCCTTGGAAGTTCTGGGGCCGTGACAAGACCGAAACGGTTGAACCCGGCTATCTCGAGCGCATCGAGGACGCCGTCAACCCTTCCTTCGCGATCGAGAAGGAGAATCCCCAGGACCCGACCGACCCGCGCGTGGAGCCCCAGACGATCTGGATCCGCAAGGGCGGCAAGCGCCGCGAACTGGGCCTCTCGGGCGTCCAGGGCGGCACCTACATGCGCCACGGCGACCACTATGTGCTCAAGATCAACGACCTCTCCGGCCGCATCTACGTC
>DATLZA010000110.1 GCA_035574235.1 Planctomycetota bacterium
GGCGTGGGGGCGGCTGGGGGCGTACGACCGGGCTCTCGAGCGCGCGCGGGCGGCGGCGCGGATGGACCCGCTGGAGCCCGCCTGGCGGGTGCTCGAGGCGGAACTCCTGGCGGCGCGGGGGGACCGCCTGGCGGCGGCGGAGGCGTATGGGGAGGCGCTTCGCCTGGCCCCCTCGCGGGCGGACGTGCGGGTCCGGCGGGGGGACCTCTACGCGGCGCTTTCGATGTGGGCGCTCGCGGCGGACGATTACCGGGAGGCGCTGGCGCTGCGGCCGGGGGACCGGGGGCTGACGCTGGCCCTGGCGCGGGCGCTTTCGTCAGCCGGCGAGGCGGCGGCCGCGCGCCGGACGCTCGAGGCATGGCTCCGCGCGCACCCGGAGGACGCGGAGGCGAAGCGCCTTCGCGACGCCCTGCCGGGGCGGTAGCGCGGGACTCTTCCGGGGTGCGGACGAACGGGATCCCCCCCTTTTTCCGCAGCTGTTTTTCGGGATATCGCCCTCCGGGAGGGTTGCTTCCCCGGATGCTGGAAAGATGCCCGAAGGAGAACTAGAGCGCTCTCCTTTTCTGGGGCCGCTTTTCGAAGGATTCGTGGCCTCGGAGATCGTCAAGCATCAGATCGGCTGCGGGCGGCGTCCGGAGATCTACTTCTACCGGGACCGTCAGGGCCTGGAGGTCGATTTCATCGTCCCGGCGGGTGCGGGTCGCATGCTTCTGGTCGAAGCCAAAGCGGGTCGGACGGCGTTTCCCGACCAGGGGCGCCCCATTGTCCGCCTGGCGGCATCTCTTCGCGGCCGTTCGTGGAAGGGCTTCCTGGTGTATCGTCCCACCGGCGCGCCGACGGAGGTTTCCGCTCTTCTTCCCGGAGTTCGGGCGGGCCCGTTGAAGCGTCTCGTCGCCGAACTGGGGCGTCGCCCGTCCTGAGGTCCTCCGCCGCCCGGCTTCCGGAAACCGTGCCTACCCGCCATCCTTGTCGCGCGTTCCCTTCGTAAAAAGGTTCGTCGGCGCCCCGGGCGCGGTATAATCCGCTCGGCTCCGGGCGAGAGAGAGGCGATGGTCGAGCTGGCGTCGTACCTGTTCCTGGTTTCCCTTTTTCTGGCGCTCGTTCTGACGCCGCTGGGGGCGCGTGGGGCGCGCCGCTGGGGGATTCTGGACCATCCCGGCCCGCGGAAGATTCATCTTGAACCCGTGCCGCTCTCCGGCGGCTGGGCGCTTTTCGGCGCGCTGACCCTGGTCGTCTGGGGCCATCTGGGGGCGGCGTATCTGCTCCGCGGCGTCGAGCCTCCGGGGTTCCTTCCGGACCTGGGGCGCAAGCTCCTCGGGCAGGCGCCCTCGTTGTCGCTCAAGATCCTTCCGATCTGGCTTGGCGCGGCGGCGATTTTCGTCCTGGGGCTCCTGGACGACCTGCGCGGGGTCTCGGCGCGCGCACGGCTTGTCGTCCAGGGGTTGGTGGCGGCCGCTCTGGTGGCGCTCGGCTACGGCCCGTCGCTTACGTTTTTTCCGCCGTGGGCAGCCGGCGCGATCGGCGTCCTTTGGATCGTCGGGGTCACGAACGCCTTCAATTTCCTGGACGGCCTCGACGGGCTGGCGGCGGGGGTGGCGTTCGTCGGGACGCTGGCGCTCCTGACGATCATGGGAGTGAGCGACCAGCCGAACGTGGTCCTGCTGTGCGCCGCGTGGGCGGGGATGCTTCTCGGGTTTCTAAGGTACAACGCGCATCCGGCGCGCGTCTTCCTGGGAAGTTCGGGGAGCCTCCTCGTCGGCTATTTCATGGCGATGGCGACGCTGCTTCTGACGTTCTGCGCGGGTCCGGCGAAGAACCCCCTGGCTTCCGTGTTTACGCCCCTTTTCGTCGTGGCTCTTCCGCTCTACGACACCGCCTCGGTGATTCTCATTCGGCTTCGCGAGAAGCGTCCGCTCATGACGGGCGACCGGAGCCACTTCCACCACCGTCTCATGAGGATCGGTTTTTCGCACCGTCAGGCGGTGGCGTTCGTGTGCCTGATGGCGTTCGCGGTGGCTCTGAGCGCGGTGCGGCTCGTGTACGCCACGCCGCGCGGAACGGCGATCATCCTGCTGCAGATCGGGGCTTTGCTGGCCGTTCTCGTCCTGGCGGAGAGGGTCGTGATGCGGGCGCGCGGACGCGAGAAGGGGCAGGCCCGTTCCGGGTCCGCCGCTTCGGGGGTTTTCAGCGTGGCCGACGCGAGGAGCGAGGCGTGGCGGAAGGATCGCTAAGGCGCGCGCCTTGTGGCCTCCAGGATCCGCTCATAGAGCGCCAGGGTTTCCTCGCACACCCTTTCGGCGGAAAACTCGCGGACCGCCCTCGCGCGGCCGGCCGCGCCCATCCGCTCGCGGAGGCCGGGATCGCGGATCAAGGTTCGGAGGGCCTCGGCCAGGGCGGCCGGATCGCGGGGCGGGACCAGAAGCCCTTCGCGACCGTGCGTCACCGCATCGCGGCAGCCGGGGACGTCGGTCGTGACGACGGGTTTTCCCGCCGCCATGGCTTCGAGGATCGTCATCGCAAGACCCTCGCGGTACGAGGGCAGGCAGACGACATGGCTTCGGGCCAGAAGTCCCGGCATATCTGTCACCCATCCGGTCCATTCGACGACCCCCTCCCTCATCCAGTCCCGGATCTCGGCTTCCGAGATCGATGCGGGATTACCGGGGTCGGGCCGGCCCGCAAGGAGGAATCGGGCGCGAACGCCGGTCTGGTGGAGCTTCCGTGCTGCTTGGACGAACTCGATGACCCCCTTAGGGCGCAGAAGGCGCGCCGGAAGGACCACGATCGGCATACCCTCGGCCGGTGCGTGCTTCGGTTGAAAGCGTTCGATATCCACTCCGGAGCCTGGAATGACCCTCGTGCGTTCGGGCGTCGCCAATCCCCGGCGTTCGAATTCGCTTCTGTCCTCTTCGTTCTGAAAAAGAAAAAACACGTTTCGGCGTCGGAAGGCCGGCCGAAGCATCCGGAGAACGCCCTCTCGGGCGGTGCGGAAGAGCGCCCCATGCCGATCGAAAAGGTATCCGAGACCCGTAACGGCGTTGAGGACGGCCGGCACGCGGGCCGCGGCGGCGGCGAGGGTTCCGTAAAGCACGGGTTTCAGAGTGAGGTGATGGACCAAACGGGGCTTGATTTTCCGATAGAAGGGCGCCAGACGGGCGAGCGAGACGGCCTCCCGAAACGGCTCCATTCCTTTTCGGGAAAGATTGACGCGGTGGATTTCCGCGCCGAGCGCCTGGAGCGCCTTTTCATCGCCTCCGGGGGGAAGCGCCACGTGGACGTCGTAGCCCGCGCGGATCGCGCTTTGGATCAGCTCTTTCCGGTGGATCGCGACATGCCACCAGACGATGTCCACGTAGAGCAGGCGGCGATATACCTGAGCCGTTGCCGTGCTTTCTCGGAAATCCGGCTTGACGATAAGCCGGATTTATACGATGTAACTCTCATTCCGGCAAGCACGGCGCGATCCCAACCCTGGACTCGCTTTCCCCGCTGGAGTCGGCCGTGTGTGGGATAGCCGGCATCTTCTCCTACGGACCGGACGGGCCGCTCGTGGACAACGCGGAACTCGTGCGGATGAGGGACCGCATGGCTTCCCGGGGCCCGGATGGCGCCGGCCTTTGGCGTTCGGAAGACGGGCGAATCGCCCTCGCCCACCGCCGCCTGGCGATCCTCGACCCTTCTCCCGCCGGTGTCCAACCCATGAGCTCTCCCGACGGGTCCTTGGTGATCGTCTTCAACGGCGAGATCTACAACTATCGGGAGCTTCGCCGGGACCTGGAGAAAGAGGGAGCTGTCTTTCGAACCCAAACCGATACCGAGGTCCTCCTGAACCTTTACGCCCGCGATGGAGAGCGGATGGTCGAACGCCTCCGGGGCATGTACGCTTTCGCCTTGTGGAATGCCCGCACGCGAACTCTGCTCCTGGCCCGGGACCCTTTCGGAATCAAGCCTCTATACCTGGCCGACGACGGTCATACCCTGCGCTTCGCTTCGCAAGTGAAGGCGATCGCGGCGGGCGGCCGAGTGTCGATGGACGTGAGCGCTCCCGGAATCACAGGGTTCTTCATCTGGGGGCACGTGCCGGAACCTTGGACGTGGCTCAAGGCGGTTCGCCCCCTTCCCGCGGGCTCCTGCCTGCAAGTGCGCGAAGGAGCCCCTTTGGCCTCTCCACGGCGACACTTCGACCTCCGGGAGGAGATCCTGGCGGCCGAGGAAAGCTCCGTCGGATCGGACTCGCCCGCGGAGCAGGTCCTGGAAGCGCTTCGCCAGAGCGTCCGCTTCCACATGGTTTCCGACGTCCCGGTGGGGCTTTTTCTCTCGGCGGGAAAGGACTCCAACCTCATCGCAGCCTTCGCCGTGCGGGAGTGTAAAACACCTCTCCGGACGGTGACGCTCTCTTTTGACGAATACAAAGGCACGGTCCAGGATGAATCGACCGGGGCTGCGGAAAGTGCGCGTCTCCTCGGCACGGTCCACCACGAGGCGACGATTCTCCGGCCGGATTTCGAGCAGGAACGGGACCGCCTCCTGGAGTGCATGGACCAGCCTACGATCGACGGCGTGAACACGTACTTCGTCAGTCGGGCCGCTTCGCGGATTGGACTCAAGGTCGCTCTCTCGGGCCTCGGTGGAGACGAGCTCTTCGGCGGCTATTCGTCCTACCGTCAGGTTCCGAGGTTGCATCGGTATCTCAGGGCATTTCAAATCCTGCCGGGCTTCGGCCGTGGTGTCCGGTGGCTCTCTTCACCCCTGTTCAGACGGACGCGCTTCCCCAAGGTCGCCGGTCTGATTGAATATGGCTCCTCTTTCGCCGGCGCTTATCTGTTGCGGCGTGCCTTGTACATGCCTTGGGAGCTTCGGAGCCTCCTCGACCCCGGGCTTCTGCGGGAGGGGCTGTCGGCCCTTGACCTCCTTCGACGCCTGGAAGAATCCATTCGCGGAATTCGGACCCCCGCGCTGAAGATCATGCTCCTCGAAATGACGGGGTATATGCGGAACCAGCTCCTACGGGATGCGGATTGGGCGGGCATGGCGCACTCTCTGGAAATCCGCGTTCCCTTTATCGATATTTCTTTTTTTCGAGCCTGGCTTCGCTTTGCGCGGGTGAATCTCCCGTTCGACCGCGAGGCGCTCCTTCGGCTTGCCTCTCCGGACTTGTGGCGGGTGCTCTCCGGCCGCCCCAAGACGGGTTTCTCCCTGCCCGTTCAGGCGTGGACGCGCGGTTTTCCTCCCCGCCGCCCCTGTCGAGGAAACTTGAGAATATGGGCGCAGACGGTCGCGCGAACGTGCGACCCCGCGCTCAAGTCCTGGCGGATCGCCATGCTCGTCACGGACGCTTACGGCGGCATCGGCGGCATCGCGAAGTTCAACAGGGACCTGCTTGCCGCTTTGGCGGGCATGACCGAGGTCAGCTCGATCGTCGCCATACCACGACTCATCCAGCGCGAGCCGGAGCCGATTCCCGACAAGGTCGTTTTCGACCGCGCGGCGGCCCAAGGAAAGGTCATCTACGCTCTCCGGACGCTGAAGTGGGCCCTCTCCCGCACCCGCTTCGATCTCGTGCTTTGCGGCCATCTCAACCTGTTGCCTCTTGCCTGGGTTGTCAGCCGCATGCACGGGTGCCCCCTTGCCGTGGTTGTCCACGGCGTGGAGGCCTGGCGACCGCATCCGAGTTCTCTCGTTCGAAACGCCCTGCAGCGCATCCGATGCGTAATTGCAGTCAGCAGGCATACTATCGAACGGATGCGGTCGTGGTGCGGATTATCGCGCGGTCGATTGCATGTTCTCCCCAACTGCGTAGATCTCAAGAGATATACCCCTCGCCCTCGCAACCTTACCCTGGCGCAGCGTTATAACCTGACAGGCAAACGGGTTCTCCTGACCGTCGGCCGACTTGCGGGATACGAACGCTATAAAGGGTTCGATGAAACTCTTGAAGTCCTGCCTGACCTGATAAAGGACATTCCCGACATAGCCTATGTCATCGTGGGCGACGGCGACGATCGTCCCCGGCTGGAGCGCAAAGCGATGACCTTGGGAGTGGGCGACCGGGTGGTCTTTACCGGTTACGTGAGCGAGGAAGAAAAGCTGGATCTGTACAATATTGCCGACGTTTTCGTGATGCCAAGCAGAGGGGAGGGGTTCGGAATCGTCTACCTCGAAGCGATGGCGTGTGGCGTACCCGTCATTGGCAGCCGTCTCGACGGCAGCCGCGAGGCGTTGCGCGATGGAATGCTGGGCCGCCTCGTGGATCCAGGAAACCCCCAGGAACTCGTGGGAGCGATTAAAGAAGCCCTGTCTCTCCCGCGCGGTCGCCCAGCGGGACTCGAATACTTCAGCGTCGAGGCTTATCGAAACCGCGTGGGGACCCTTGTACGCGACCTTGTTGAGCGTGCATGATGATCCTTCGCTCCATGTTCCGCCGTCGCATCGTGATCGAGGCCGCTTGGGTCTTCGCTGGACAGATGGCTTCGGCGGCGGCCACGCTCGTCGGGTTGCGCCTGATTACGGATCTCGTGTCGCCCTCCGTCTATGGAACCATCGTCCTCGTTGTCGGTACGGTCGGTCTGGCTCATGGTCTTGTCGCGGGGCCGTGGATGCAGTCCGTCCTGCGCCTGTATCCCGAAGTGGCGGCCGCGGGTGCGGAAGGGGAGCTCCGGCGCGCGACATGGGTGGGTTTGCGCAAGCCTGTGATCGCGGCCCTCCTCCTCATGGGAGCCCCTGGCGCGATCTGGACCCTGAGCCATCCAGAGCACACGTGGACGGCAGTCCTTGCCCTGGTTCTGCTGGCGGCCGAAATCGCGCGTTCCGTGGAAGTCACCTTTCTCAGTGCATCCCGCCGACAGCGCGCGATGGCGCTTCTGATCGCGGTGGACGCCTGGTTGCGGATCTCTGGAGCCCTCGCGCTTGTTGTCGTTTTTGGCCCGAGCAGTGCCGCCGTGCTTGGAGGGTACCTCCTCGGCTGTGGCGCGACACTGGGAGGCTATCGTCTTCTGGGCCGGAGGCGGGATTCCGGGAACAGATTTTCATCCCCCACCGTCCTGCTGTCGCCCGAAGCGCTGCTTCCTCGCATGTGGATCTATGCGCTTCCGCTTGCGCCTTTGCCGCTGATCGCCTGGGTGAGCGCCCAGGCCGACCGATACCTCCTCGCCGGCATGGCCGGGATCTCGGCGGCCGGTCTCTACGCCGCGATGTATGGTCTGGCGAGCAAGCCGTTCATGCTGCTTTCGGGAACTGTTGACCTCGCTCTGCGGCAACCTTACTACACGCGCGTGTCCGCAGCTGACCACACGGCCGAGCGGGCGGCTTTGGCCTTGTGGCTTCGAGCGGTCACAGCGGGCTCTTTGCTGCTTTATTTGCCTTTCGCCTTGTTTCATAGGCAGATTGCAGCGCTCGCGCTCGGCTCCGATTATCGCGACCACTCGGCTCTGATGGCCTGGATCGCCGCCGGTTATGCTCTCCTCTGCATGGCGCAAGTATTCGAGCGTGTATGCTATGCCTATGGTGATACACGGGGCGTTCTCTGGATCCAGGGGTGCGGGGCGCTCTTAAGTCTCGCGGTGGCGGCTCCTCTCGTTGCCCGTTGGGGCATCCGAGGCGCCGCCTGGGCGGTCCCGGTCTCCTTCAGCGCCCAGCTCATGATTGCCGCCGCACGGGCCCGGCGCGCGCGACGTATCGGCATCACGAAGAATTTGCACTTTTCCAGACCTTCTCCGACGTCCACCGTAAAGGTTTCGACGGGGCCTGCTCCCCAAAATTAGGGCCACGAGAAATCTCAGTGTTTAAGATCCTCTGACCGAGAAAGGAGGAGGATCGATGAAGAAGGAGCGGTTCCGAGAGGAGCAGATCGTCCGGATTCTGAAGGAGGCCGAAACGGGC
>DATLZA010000111.1 GCA_035574235.1 Planctomycetota bacterium
GCAGGCGCGCGTGCCCCTCGGCGCTCGAGAGGCGCTCGTCCCAGAGAACGACCGGCACCCTCACGCGCGTCCGGAGCTCCTCGGCGAAGTCCATCGCCCGCCGGGCGCTCGGCCCCACCGTGCCGTCCATGTTGAGCGGCAGCCCCACGAGGACCTCCTCCGCCTGATGCTCCTCGGCCACGCGGGCGACGTCCTCGGCGGTGGCGTCCTCGAGCGTCGGAAGCGCCATCGCCAGGCGCCCCTCCGGATCGCTGATCGCCAGCCCCGTGCGCCGCCCGCCCAGGTCCACCGCCAGAACCTTCATCAGAGGTACGTCTCCAGCCCCCGCCGCCGGATCTCCTCGATGAGCGTCTTGAGCTCGTCGGCGCGGTCCTTCGGACAGACGAGCGTCGCGTCCGGCGTGTGCACCACGACGAAGCCCTCCAGGCCCAGAACGGCGACCAGGTGGCGCGGATCGGAAGAAAGAACCAGGGAGCCCTTCGTCTCCGCCGCCACGCACGCGCCCTCCAGCGCGTTGCCCGCCGCGTCCTTCGGACGCCGCCCCAGCGCGGCCGCCCAGGACCCCACGTCGTCCCACTCGAAGCCGGCCTCGAGCATCACGACCCGCTCGGCCTTTTCCATCACCCCGTAGTCGATCGAAATCCGGGGGAGTCCCGCGTAGACGCGCTCCAGGACCTCCGGCAGGCGGCTCGTCCCGAACGCCGCGCGGACCTCCCGCAGCCCCGCGGAGAGCGCCGGCAGGTGGCGGTCGATCTCGGCGAGGATCGCCCGCGCGGACCAGACGAACATTCCGCTGTTCCAGTAGTAGTCCCCCGCGGCCACGAACCCGCGCGCGGTCTCCGGATCGGGCTTCTCGCAAAACCGGCGCACGCGGAAGCCGTTGCCTTCGCGCGCTCCGCGGTGCAGGTAGCCGTAACCGGTCGCGGGATGGCGCGGCCGCACGCCCAGGGTCACCAGCGCCCCCGCCCGCGCCGCCTCGCGCGCCTCCCGGAGGCTGCGGTGGAATTCGTCCGGCGGATGGATGTCATGGTCGGCCGGGAGCGTCGCGAACACCGCTTCGGGATCCCGCCACTCGAGAAACGCGGCCGCCAGCCCCACCGCCGCGGCGGTGTCCCGCCCCGCGGGCTCGTCGATGACGTTCTCGGGCGGGAGCAGATCCAGGTCCTCCCGCACCGCCTCGGCGTGCTCCCGCGCGGTCACCACGAACACCTGCGCGGGCTCCAGAAGCGGGAAGAGACGCTCGACCGTCCGGCGCACCATCGAGCGGCCGCCCAGAATCGGAAGAAGCTGCTTGGGCCGGGACCGGCGGGAAAGCGGCCAGAAGCGCGTCCCGCTGCCCCCGGCCAGGACGACGGCGTAGAAATGGCGCATGCGGGGGGCTATTATAGCACCCCCTCGTCCTCTGGGCCTGCCGGACATGCCGCCGGGAGGCGCGCTCGCCCGCCGGAATCGCCCATGAGGGCAAGGAACATGACCCCGCGGCCGTCCGGAAATGGGGGGATCGGGCGCCCCTCCCCACGGCGGGCCCGCCGTGAAGTAGCGGGCCGGTGACAACCCCGGCCCCCCCCGGAACGTATCACTATAGGAGGGTTCAGGCCGCCTGAACGTCGACGGCACGAATCGCGCCCGGCGATCCGTTCCGCGGACGTTCACGGAAAACCGGAAGCCCTTGGGGCCGGAGGAGCGGATGATCAGATTGCTGGTAAAATCGGAGGGCGAGTCGCGCGAGGTGGAGCTGGCCGATTCGGTGGTCACGCTCGGCCGTTCGGCGGAGAACCTCGTCGCGCTGGCCGACAAGAAGGCTTCCCGCAAGCACGCCAAGATCGAGAAGACCGACTCGGGTTACGTCCTGACGGATCTCGATTCCGGCAACGGCACGCGCGTCAACGGCAAGGACGTCAAGACGTACGTCCTGGCCAAAGGGGACGAAATCCAGATCGGGCTGACGAGTCTCTTCGTGCTCGAGCTGGACGGCCCGGCGCCGGTGACGGCGGCGGCGCCCGTCCCTGCGCCGGCTCCCGCCGCGTCCCCGGCCCCTGCGCCGGCCGCTCCCGCCCCGCAAAAGCCCGCCGTTCCGGAGTTCAAGCGCCGGATCACGCGCCGGGCGTTCTCGTCGCGGTCGGCCGCGCCGGGCCGCGCCGTCGCCGTGGCCGCGATCTTCATCATTCTGGGCGCCGTGGCGTACGCCTTCGTCTTTCATCACCACGAGATTCTGCCCAAACCGGCCGTCCATGCGCACCGGCCGGCGGCCGCCCCCAAGGCCGAACCTTCCCGCGCGGAGGCGGAAAAGGCGCTCGAGGAGCTGCGCGCCCGGGCCGCCGCCGGCCCGGTCACCGACGCCCTGGTCCGCGAAGCGGAGGAGCAGGCGGAGCGCTTCGAGGCCGTGGCGCCCGGGTTCGCCGCCCTCCGGGACGACCTCAAGCGCCGTCGCTCCGAAGACATCGCGAAGATGACCTTCGCGGACGTGGAGCGTCTGGTCCAGGAGCACCTCCAGAATCACCGGTACGGAGAGGCGATCCACGCGCTCAAGGCCCTGTCGGGCACTCCGGAGGAAGGGGCCGCGTCGTCGCTCCTCGAGCGGATCACCGCGCAGGTCCGCGCCGACCGCGAGGCGGTGGACGAAGCCGGCAAGAAGCTCGTCGAGGCCAAACGGTATTCGGAAGCGGCGGAGCATTACCGGAAAAACGCTCCGCGCTTCCGGGGGACGGAGCACTACAGCTATCTGGCCGGCAAGCCGGAGCGCCTCATGCTCCTGGCGGAAGCGGATCTGGCCGCCTCCAAGGCGAAGGCGGAGCGTCCCGCGCCGGCGCCGGCGCCCGCCGCGCCTCCCAAGCCCGCGGAAGAGCCTCTGGCCAAGGCGATGCCCGCTCCGGAGCCCGCCAAGCCGGCGATGAAACCGGAGCCCATGAAGCCGGAGCCGGCCATGAAACCCGAGGCTCCCAAGCCGGAGCCCATGAAGCCGGAACCGATGAAGCCTCCGGCGCCCAAGCCGGAACCTCCGAAGCCGGAGCCGGCCAAGCCGGAACCCGCCAAGGCCGAGAAGGCCCGGCCCGCGTTCAAGAAGCCGCCGGTGCTTTGCGACATCAAGCGCACGGTCAAGGGAATGTTCTGCACGACGTGCGACCGCGTGCTGGACCCCGAGAATGACACGCGCCGCGGAGTCTGCAAGCGCTGCGAAGAAAAGCCCATGAAGATCGACATGTGCGTGCGGCGCTACTTCCAGGCGGCCTGCCACCCCGAGAAGGTGAGCGACAAGCCCGTCTTCTGCTGAGGGAAGCTCCACGATACTCCGTTGGAGGATCGGGCCCGGATCGTTTACTACTGCGAGTCCTGCGAACAGGTGGGGGACACTCAGGGCGACGTGCCCCATACCCCCGAATGCAAGAATCGATTCGGCGTGACGAAGGTGTGCACGAAGTCGGGGCACGAGCCCCATTCGGGAAAATAGGGACCTCCCCGGGCGGGGAGCGGAAAGGAGCGGGATGATGAGCATGAGGAAGGCCGCGGGGGCGGTCTGCGCCCTCGTTCTGGCGGCGGGCGCCGCCTTCGCCCTGGCCCAGGCCAAGCCGGTCAACGCCAAGTGCCCCGTCAAGCCCCAGAACGCCGCCAAGCCGGACATCACGGCGGCCTACAAGGGGCACACGATCGGCTTCTGCTGCGGCGGCTGCAAACAGCGGTTCGCCGGGGATCCGGACGCCTACGCCGAACAGATCCCCGAGCTCTCCAAGGCCCCGGCCAGGCCGGACAACAAACCCATCAACGCCAAGTGCCCGGTCCGCCCGGACCAGCCGGCCAAGGCCGCCGTCACGGTCACGATCCAGGGCAAGGTCATCGGGTTCTGCTGCAAGTCCTGCCTGGCCAAGTTCTCCAAGAGTCCGGAAGCGTACCTCGCTTCGATTCCGGAGCTGCGGGTGCGCAACGGATCGTCCTCGGAAAAGACCGGTCCCTGCGAGGTGAACCGGACGGCCAAGGGATACTACTGCACCACCTGCAAGCGCGAGCTGGGGCCGGACGACGTGCGCGGCGGGCTCTGCAAGCGGTGCGAGAACAAACCCACCGAGATCGAGTATTGCGTCAAGCTCGTCCCCAAGCCCGTTCCGCCCAAGAACGGGAAGCCGCAGCCGCCGGAGATCGCCGAAGACCGCGCACGGATCATCTACGAATGCTCGACCTGCGGCGCCCGCGCGGACGTGGAGGCCGAGGTCAAGCATAAACCGGACTGCAAGCCGGTGCTTGGAGCCTCCTACAAGAAGATCTGCTCGAAGTCCGGCAAGCCGCCTCACGTGGGGGATGAGAAATGAATCCCCTCCGCCACGACGGCTGACGCGACGCGACGCTCCGCGCCCCCGGATCCGGGGGCTCTTCGAGGCGCCCGCCCGAGGGGCCGGGGCGCTCCCCTTTACGGACCGTCCTCGGTTTTCGTTTTCCCAGTCTTTTTTCAGGGAGGTGGCTTATGCGAAAAGCGTGGTGGGTGGGGGCGCTCGCCGCGGCGATCGCGCTCGTGGCGGCGGCGCAGGCGCCCCCGCGGTGTACGGGGACTCCGTCCAAGAAGCCGTACTGCAAGACGTGCGACAAGTTGCTCGATCCCAAGACGGAGATGAAGGGCCGGAAGTGCGCCAAGGACGACACGGAAACGACGCTGGTCGACGTCTGCGTGAAGAAGACGCCGTACGTCAAGTGCCACCCGAACAAGGAGGGGCTCAAGGTCGGCGGAACCTGATGAGGGAATCCCGTCACCGAACAGGTGGATGAGGCCCGTGTGGTCTCGAAGTGCACGGGGTGCAACGCGGAGGCGCTCAGCCCGAAAGACCTCAAGCACGCGGACGACTGCAAGAAGAAGGCGCTGGCCCGGGGGTGCAAGCACGTCCTCTAGGCCGCTGCCGCAAGGATTCCGGAAGGCGCCCGGTCTCCCCTCGGGGACCGGGCGCCTTTCCCTTTCCCGCCCGGCGGGCCGTATAATCTCTCGGAGGAGGTGACGCCATGAAAGCCGTTCTCGCCGCGGCCGTCCTGGCCGTCGCGGCGGCGGTCCCGGCGCGACCGCCCTGCGAGATGAAGAACAAAGTGAAGCGGTGGCATTGCCCCAAGTGCGAAAAGCTCTACCCTCCGAACGCCGTGAAGGCGCGAACCTGCCCCGAGGACAAGGCGTCCCTGGAGCAGGCGGAGGTGTGCGTGCGGGAGCGCTACGTGGCCGCCTGCCATCCGGACAAGGTGGGGGACAAACCCGTGCGCTGCTGCGGCGTGGAGTACACCAAGCCGACCCTGGACGAATCGGAGATTCTTTACGTCTGCGAAGGATGCGGGGTCAAGTCGAGGACCCTGGGCGCCCTCAAGCACGCCGACGGCTGCGCGGACCGCAAGGTCAAGAAGCGCTGCGGGCACGCCGCGTGAACGAATTCCTTGGTGCGCGCGGGCGAGGCGCTATAATCGCGCGCCCATGGACAAACTGGCCGTCAGCCTGCTGTCCACCTTCACGGTCGCGCTTCTGCACACGCTGATCCCGAGCCACTGGCTGTGCTTCGTGGTTGTGGGGCGGGCGCAGGGCTGGCGGACGCGAAAGACGCTCGCGGTCGCGGCGGCCGCGGGGACGCTCCACGTGGCCTCCACGGTGGGGCTCGGGGTGGCGGTCGTGGCTTTCGGGAAGGCGTTTCTCGACCCTGAAAGCCCGGTCCTCGAAAAAGGCGGCGCGGCGATCCTGATCGCGCTCGGGCTTCTCTACCTGGCCTCGCACGTTCTGCACGCGGGCCACCGCCACGCGCACGACCAGTCCGTGACCGAAAAGACCGCGTTCGCGGCGCTCGTCCTGTCGCTCGTCTTTTCGCCCTGCTCGGCGGCCATTCCGTTCCTCGTGGCCGCCTCGCACACCCTGGGGACGGGGGCGGTGATGCTCCTCTCGGCCGTCCTTCTGGCGACGACGCTGGGGGTGATGATGCTTCTCATCGGGCTGACGACCCTCGGGATCGAAAAGCTCCAGTTCTCCTTCTTCGACCGCTACGAGAAGCTCATTCTGGGGCTGGTCCTGGCCGCGCTCGGGGGGCTTTCGCTGGCGGTTCATTGACGGCGCAGGCGTTCCGCGGCCGCCCGGAAGGCGGCCCGGCCGGTGCGCTCCGCGGCGATTTCGAGGGCCCGGAGGACGCCGGGGCGCGGCCCCAGCGATTCCAGGCGGGAGATCTCCTCCGGTTCCACGAGGTGACCGAGCGCCTCGGCCGCTTCCTCCTCGCCGGCGGCGCGCTCCCAGAGCCGCTCGCGCACCTCCAGGGCCGTCCGGGGGGAGAGTCCCGGCAGGATCCTCACGAGGAGCCTCGGAGCGACGGCCGCCCGCGCCAGCGCATGGGCCGCGCGGTCGCGCCGGCCGGGGTCGCGAAGGCGTTCCAGGGCCACCTCGGCGAGCCCTTCCAGCCTTGCGGAATCCTCCGAGAGATTCTCCAGGGCGGCGGTCAGGGCTTCCTCCGCCGCGGCGCGGTCGCGGGCCAACGCTCCCTCGAGGGCCCGAAGAAACAGGGGAAGGGCGTCGGCGGTTCCGTGCCGCACAAGGAGATCCACGACGGCGCCGGGGGACAGTTCCGCGAGCGCCGCTTCGATCTCGCGCTCGAGGCGTTCGAGGTCCGCCGAAGGAACGCCGATCTCGCGCCCGCGCCGCCAGTCCGCCAGGAGCCGCTCGGCCGGGATCCGCGCGGGGGGCGCGGGAAGGGTCGAAGGCGCGGCAGGCGCCGGGCGCTCCGGAACGGCGCGGCGGCCCGAGATCCGCTCGAGCCCCAGGATTCCCGCGGCGAGGGCGAGGATCGCCCCCGCCCACGCCGCCTCGCGCGCCCCCGCCGGTCGCCCCACGCCCCAAGGATACCCCGGGGCGTGAAAAATTGCACTATGCGGCGCGCGCCGGGGCGGCTACCGGCCGGCCGGACCGCCCGAAAGCGGCCCCGCCTTCTGCTCGCACCACGACTTCCACTTGGCCACCGCCGTCTTGCGCTCGGAGGCCGGAAGGTCGGGCCTGTATTCGAAGGTGTCCTTGACCCCCTTCTCGAGCGCCGCAAACGCCGCCCGCCGGACGTCCAGTTCCTCGTCGTCCAGGAGCAGAACGAGCGTCCACAGGACCAGCCGGTCTTCGTAATTCCCCAGAAGCATCAGCCGCACGGCGTGCCCCAGCGCCTCGATCGCCCGGACCCGGTCCGCGGGGGCCGTGCTCCTGCTCCGCGCCGCCCGCGCGAGCGCTTCCTGCGCTTCCGGATAACGCCAGTTGGCCGCCGCGCCGAGCGCCCGCCAGGCCGCCTGACGCACCTCCTCCGAACGGTCCCGCGTCAGCCGGATCAGGTCCAGCACCGCCTCCCGCCCGTAGAGCGTGGATTCCGCCGTCGCCGCCGCGGCCCGCTTCGCCTCGGGGTCGGACGCGTCGAAGACGTGGGCCACGATCTTCGCGCCGGGAATCCCCCCGATCCGCGCCGCTTCCGCCAGAATCGGTCCCAGGGCCTCCCCTTTCTCCGTCCGGGCCTTCCCCGCCAGAGCGGCCGCCTTCGTGCGCTCCTCCTTCGAAAGCGGAATCTCCTTGTGCCGGAGCGCGTGAATGAAACGCAGGTTGTCGTCGGCCACCTCCGGGACGCGGAAGATGCTGCCGTGATCGTGCCCCTCGAGCTCCCGGTACACGTACCGGTAGCCCAGCTCGCGCAGCTGCCGCACCGCCCGGCGCGAGGCATCCACCGCCACGTCCCGATCGTCCGTGCCGTGCACGAAGTACCACTCCGTCTTCGTCTCCGCCGGACCCAGCGGAGTTCCCGGCTTGCCCGTCCTGGGGCCGTTGGAGAAATCCACGCCGCCCCCGCAGTACGGCGAAACCGTCGCGAAAAGGTCCTGGTGCTCCCACCCGAACCGCTTCACCATCCAGCCGCCGTTCGAAGCCCCCAGGATGTGCACCCTCCGGAAATCGATCGGATACGTCTCCTTGATCCAGGCGATCCACGCCAGGACGTCCTTGTCGTCGCTGGTGGACCAGCCGGCGCCTTTGGATTTTCCGCCCGTAATGACATATTCGTCGGCGATGCCCACGCGCCGGGCGGCCTCCGTGACGAACCCGTACAGGCTGTTCTCGTTCCCGTTCATCCCGTGGAAGTAGACGATGAGTCCCAGGCGGCGCTCCTCCGGCAGCGCGGCCGGCGCGCGCATCCTGTAGCGCATGATGAGCGCCTTCGTTTTGGGGTCCTTGTACTCGTCGGTGAATTCCCCGGTGCGCGGCGGGGTCCGGGCTTCCTGAGCCCCCAACGCCCCCGCCCCCCAGAGCAACAGCGAAACGACGGCGTGAACCTTCATGGCGATCCCCTCCAACCGGACGCGCCTCCCTGCTTCGAAACGGCCGCGCCCCTTACTTATACGCCGGTCCCGCGTCCTCCGCGTCACTCCGGTCGGCCGCAACCGGATCCTTCACGGCCCTTCGAACCCGTGTGCCAGGGCCCCTCCGATCCGGCCTCCCTGGAGAACCGCCGCTCCGCGGCCGCCGGAACGTCCGCCGGCGCGAACGGAAGCGGAAAAACCCGCTCCCGCCGCTCCTCTTCTTCCAGATGCTGAGCGCGGGCCTTGAGCAGATCGTTGAGCGTAACCATCCCCACGACACGGCGCGGGAATCCGGCCGTGACCACGGGAAGCCGCGTAAATCCCGTCCGTGCCATCCGGTAGACGACGTTCCGGAGCGGTTCGTGCGGAAGCGCCGTCACGGGGTCCGTCCGCATGAGGCGAGCCACCGGCGGCGCCGGCTCGTGCGGCACGCATTCGCGCAGGCGGCGCCGGGCCGCCTCCCGGGTCACCACGCCGGCCAGGCCGCCTTCCTTCCCGATCACGGGATACACGCGCTGCGCCCGAACATGGTCCTCCGTCTCGATCCGCCGCATCGCCTCCGACAACGGCAGGTCCGCGGGGAACGTCACGATGTCGGGTCGCAGGACTTCCTCCACACGAAGCACCTCCAGCGGATCGATGGAGTACTCCCGCGTCACATGGAAACCCCGCCGCTCCACCTTCTCGGTCAGAATGGAACGTCGAAGCCACAGAGCCGTGAACGCATGAGCGCAGGTGACGGCGATGAGGAGGGGAAGAAGCGCACCGTAATCGTGCGTCAGCTCCAGCGTAAAGAGCACCCCCGTCAGAGGGGACCGCATCGTCCCTCCCAGAATGGCCCCCATGCTGATCAACGACCAGAAGCCGGGTCCGGCTTGGGGAAAAATAAGTTGCTCCAGCCCCCCCAACGACGCTCCCAGGATGAGCAGCGGCGCAAGCACCCCTCCGGAGGTTCCCGAACCCAGCGCCACAGCCCAGATGATCCACTTGACCGCCGCCACTTCCAGAATCTCGCCGGGCTGCATCCGCCCCGCGAGCAACGACTCGATGACGTCGTAACCGACCCCCAGCGCCCGCGGAGCGACCAGCCCCCCCGCCCCGATGACGATGCCCCCCAGAACCGGCCACCACATCCAGTGGATCGGCAGCTTCTTGAAAACATCCTCCGCGCGGTACACCGAGTGGGTCAGCAGCGCCGACAGCCCTCCGGCCAGCAGACCCGAACCCGCGCAGGCCGCCAGGCCGGACACGCTCAGGAAGGGCGCATGCTCGGGAACCGGAAAAAGGGGACCCGGCCCCAGAAGCGGGCGCCGCAACGCCATGGCCGTCGCGCTCGCCAGAGCGACGGGAATGAAGCTCCTGGGCTTCCACTCGAAAAGCAGAAGCTCCACCGCCAGAAGCACGGCGGCCATCGGCGTGCCGAACGTCGCCGACATGCCGGCCGCCGCGCCCGCCACGAGGAGGGTCTTGCGCTCGGCGCTCGTGAGCCGGAAGAACTGAGCGATGAGAGATCCGAAGGCGCCGCCGGTCATGATGATCGGCCCCTCGGATCCGAAAGGTCCCCCGGAACCGATCGAGATCGCGGCCGAGAGCGGCTTGAGCAGCGCCACGCGCGGCTCCACCCGGCTGCCGCGGATCAGAATCGCCTCGAGCGCCTCCGGGATCCCGTGACCGCGGATCCTCTCGGAACCGAACCGCGCCAGGACGCCGATGATCAGAGCGCCGGCGACCGGGACTCCCAGGGACATCCACCCCAGGACGGCGTCGGCGGGGCGAACCGCGTCCAGCGACAGGCGGTGAAAATAAAAAAGGTTCGTGAACAGCGCGATCAGCCGCAAAAGAGCGTCCGCCACGAACGTGGCGACGGCTCCGATTCCGACCGCCAGGACCGCCAGCGGCAGAACCCGCGCCGTCAGCGTGAAATCCCCCGGCGGCCGGGGATCAGATCCCGATTCCGCGCGGATCGGAGGAGGAGCGGACAGAATGTCGAGCATGGGCTTTCATCCTTTCGTTCCGCGGCACGGCCCCCTCGAGAACCGCCTCCAGCGCCTTCAGAAGGCGCGGCCCCATTTGCCGGAGCTCCTCCCGGTGGCGCAGGGAGAGCCTGCGGAGGAGCCTCTCTCCGGCGGCAGTCACCTCGCCCAGAACCCGGCGGCGGTCCCGGCGGCTCCGCCGACGGCGAGCCAATCCGCGCCGAACCAGTCGGTTCAAGAGCTCGACGGCGCTGTGATGACGGATCTGAAGCTGCGCGGCCAGCGCCCCCACCGTCGGCTCCACCCCCGGCGGAAGCCCCTTGATCGCCAGAAGCATCTGGTGTTGCTGCGGCCGCAACCCCACCCTTCGCGCCGCGCGTTCGCTGAACGCGAGAAAACCGCGGATGAGCCGCCGGAATTCCGCCAGGGCGCGATAATCGAGGGGAAAGCGTCTTCTCGGCCGGGACGGCATCCCGGAATAATATCGTATTGCGATGTAAAGTCAAGGAGGCGCGATCCCGGAGGCCCCACCGCTCACGGACGAGCCCGGCGCAGAAGCTCCTCGGCCTCCGATCTCTCCGGCCACCCCTCGCCGCCCGCGCGAAGCGCCTCCTCGAGATCCGCGGCGGCTCCGGCCGCGTCCCCCGCCTCGTGGCGAAGGCGCCCCCGCAGAAGCCACGCGTCCGCCCGCCGCGGGTCCCGTTCGATCGCATGAGACGCGTCCGCCGCGGCCGCCGCCAGATCCCGGCGCTCCCGCCGCGCCCGCGCCCGCCCCAGGTACGCCTCCACGTCCCCCGCGTCCAGCTCCAGCGCCCGCGTGAAATCCAGGACCGCCCCCGCCGCGTCGCCCAGCTCCAGACGTGCCCGGCCCCTCAGACGGTACGCGCGTCCCTCCGACGCCCGCCGCGCGACCAGCCGGTCCAGGTCCGAAAGAGCCCCGACCACATCCTTCTTGCGGGCGAGAACCCAGCCGCGCAAGGCCAGGGCCTCGGCGTCCTCCGGGTCGCGCGCCAGAGCCTCCGAACAGTCGGCCGCCGCGCCGTCGAGGTCTTCCCGCCGCTCCCGAAGCGCCGCACGCGCGCGCCACACCTCCGGCTCGCGCACCCCCGCCGCCAGCGCCCGCGTCAGAAGGGCGATTCCCTCCTCCGGGCGTCCCTCGCGGGCGGCCCGCTCCGCCCGCGCCACCCACTCGGCGGCCGGAACGTTGCTTCCGGAGGGCTGCCGGGCCGAATTCCACACGAAGAAGGCCGCCACCCCCAGGATCCCTGCAGCGGCCGCGATCGCCCCTCCGCGCCCCCCCTCCCTGCGGACCGAGGGCAACGCCCGCACGATCTCCGCGTGACGCTCCGCCGTCAGCATCCCGCGAAGAAGCAGGAGATCCGCGAACGCCGGAAGCGCCGGATCCCCCTTCCTGAGCCGTTCGATGAACTCTCCCAGACAGGCATCCGCCCGCGCCCGGTCCACGTATCCTCGAGAGACCGCCTCGTGGCGGATCCGCCGGGCTTCCGCCTCGATCTCCGACGAGTTCATTGGAACCGCGATTATATCCTCGCCGCCCGCCCGCGCCGGGTATAATTTGCATGGTTGCCGACGACGGGGACCGCGCCCTATGGACACGCACCTCATCAACAGCCAGTTCCTCTCCCGCCGGGACATCCGCGTCTGGTTCTGGGACGGCGGCCAGGAATACCTGGGCGAGTGCCGCGCGATCGCCGAAAACGGAATCCTCATGCACGTCAAGATGAAGCGCCCCGCCGACGGCACCGTGCCCGATCCCGCGAAGTTCCTCCCCGCCGTCCGCAAGTCCCTGGTGGGGAAAAAACTCGCCGTGGAGGCCAGCTCCCCGAAAACCCGCGGTGAACTGAAAATCCAGGTGGAGCAGGTGGACGTCGTCTCCGCGAAGAAGGAGCTTCTTTCCGTCGTGGGGACGTTCACCCAGACGCCCGACCCCCGGTTCCTGAAGCTCCTCCTGGAACCGGTGATTCTCAAGGCGCCGCGGAAGGAGTGAAACCCGGTCCCCCTACGGGGCTCCGCGCCCGGTCGCCCGCTCGACCGCCCGGCGAAGTTCCGCCCATCCGAAGGGTTTCTGGAGGAGCCCCAGGCGATACGCGAAGGCGAACGCCGCCGCCCGGCGCGCGCCTTCGGGCGCGGCCGCCAGGAGAATGATCGGCACGGCGTCCCCGCCGTCCCTCAGCTTCGCGACCACCTCCAGGCCCGTCTCCCGGGGAAGCGAGACATCGAGGATGAGAAGCGCATGAACGCCCGGCCGGTAGCGCCGCAGCACCTCGCGGCCGTCCGTGCAGGCTTCGACGGCGTATCCCGCCCGCCCGAGGCCGCGGCAGAGGAAATCGCGCACGCCCGCCTCGTCGTCGCCGACCAGGACGCGTCCCGCCGATCCCCTCCGCCCGCTCACTCGATAAGGTGTATCGGCAAGAAAGGCCCCGGGGGCTCACGCCTCGCCGCGCCGGCGGCGGGAGGCGTCCTCGAGAATCCGCCGTTCGCGCGCCGTGAGGGCGCCGATCCCCTGGCGGCTGACCTTCTCGAGGATGGCGTCCACCTCGGCCCGTTCGCGTTCCTCCCGCTCGCGCCGGCGCAGGGCCCGGACCTGCGCCCGGCGCTCGCGCCACCGCGCCCACCATCCCCTGCGGCGGCGCGAGGGTTCCCCGGGAAGGTAATCGAACTCGGATACCTCGGCGAACATAGGATGGGCGTGAACCTCGCCCAGCCGCGCCAGGCGCCGGATCTGGAGCGACTCGAAAATCACCCACACGCCCGTGAACGCCAGAAGGAAGTTCTGCTGGAGCAATCCCCACAGAAGCAGCGCCACGCCCACCGGCGTGGACACGTAGCTCAGGATCGCCGCCGCGCGCTCGCGGCCGTGACGCATCACGAGGAGGTTGGCCAGGATGCGCCCTCCGTCCAGCGGATAGGCGGGCACCAGAAGGTTGAAGAGAAAGAGCACGACCTGGAGCTTGAGGACCCCGACGGCGAGGTTGACCCCGAAATGCTCCTCGAAGGGATGGAAGGGAGCCCAGGACCCCAGCGGATTCAGAAGCTCCCAGTCCCAGAATCCGGCCGGCACGAGCGCCCCCGCCGCGATCCCCGCCAGCGGCACGTGGACGAGCGGCCCGGCCGCCGCCACGCGGATGTCCGCCCGCGGCGTGCCCCGGTGGCCCACGTAGGAGAGGCCCCCGAGCGGCCAGAGCAGGATCTCGTCGGCATGCCCGCCGGCGGCCCGCGCGGCGAAGCAATGGGCCAGCTCGTGCGCCAGGGTCGTCGCCACGAGCGCCGCCATCAGAAGCGCGCTCCAGAGCATGAACGACGTCCCCCCCTGAAGCTGGCCCTGGAGGATCTGCCAGGCGATCAGGATCGGGTAGAACCAGTGGATCCGAACGGGAATGCCGAAGATCCGGATGAAGGGAAAGGTCAGGTTGAGGACTTCGATGGCGGCACCTCCTGGCCTTTTACTTAAACCGCGCGGCGCGCGACGTCAAGCCCTCACTTCGGCGCCTCCTCCGGACCGCATCGCTCGACGCACCAGGCCTCCCACCGCGCGCGCGCGTCCCGCCGCGCCGCCGCGGACGCCCCCGGCGAGTAGCCGAATCCGTCCTTGACGAACCGCGCCAGCGCCGCGAACGCCGCCTGCCGGAGCCGCGCCTCCTCGTCGTCCAGGAGCCTCACGAGCGCCCGGAACGCGACCCGCGCGTCCTCGAAGTTCCCCAGCCCCGCCAGCCGCGTCGCCCGGGCCAGCCCCTCCGCCGCCAGAAGCCGGTCGGCGAGCTTCCCCGATCGCCCCTCCGATCCGCCCAGGGCGATCCGCGCCAGAGCCGCCTGCGCCTCCGGATAATTCCACGTCGCGTACGCGCCCAGGGCGCGCAGCGCCGCCTGGGCCGCCCGGTCGGACTCGTCGGACGCGGCCACGCGCGCCAGCTCCTCGCACGCCGCGCGCCCGAAGGAGACCGTCTCGCACGCCTCGGCCGCGGCCGCGCGCACCCCGGCGCTGCGCGAGCGCAGCGCCTGGACGATCACGGCGCCGGCCTGAGGTCCGCCGATGCGCTGCAGCGCCAGAAAGGTCGAGCGGCTCCCGAAGAGGCTCTCGGCCTTGGATTTGTTTTCGAACCAGGACAGCATCTCGCGGTCCCGCGGGGCCGGCTCCACCTGCTTGTGGCGCAGTCCGTGAATCCACAGCATGTAGTCGTCCCGCACGGCGTCCACCACGCTCTTGTCCGGATGCCCCGCCCCGTCCCAGATGTCCGTGTGGCCGTAGCCGTCGAGCTTCCGGAAGACGTACCGATACCCCATCTCGCGCAGCTGCCGGCAGGCGTTGCCCGAATTCTGCGGGTTGTCGTTGCCGCCGTGAACGAAGTACCACTCCGGCCGCGTCTCGGACGCCTCCTCCGGGCGGGCCGGGGCGGTGAAGTTGTAGTACCCGCAGTATCCGACGATGCCGGCGATCTTGTCCTGGTGCTGCCATCCGAACCGGCCCACGAAGCCGGCGCCGTTGGAGCTGCCCCAGAGGAACACGCGGCGCGGATCGATCGGATAGGTCTCCCGGGCCCAGTCGATGAGCCGCAGGATCACCGGGCCGTCGTCTTCGAGCGTCCATCCCGGTCCCTTCGACTTGCCGCTGATGACGACGTACTGGTCCGACAGCTTCAGGCGCTCCAGAGCTTCGAGGGTGCCGCCGATGTAGTTGCGTTCGTTGCCGTTCATGCCGTGGAAGACGAGCAGGAGTCCCAGGACGCGCGCCCTCGGGTCCCACCGCTCCGGCGCCTGCATCGAGACCCGCAGAAGCGGCCCCTGCCGGTCCCGAAGCTCCCCTTCGTACCGCCCCGGCCCGCCGGGGCCCTGCCCCCGCGGCGGAGCCTGCACCGCCAGAAGCGCCGCCGCCCCGAACGCCGCGATCCACGTCATCGTTCCCGCTCCCGGGCGCCGCCGGGCGCCCTCTCCTTGAGAAAGTGCTCGAAAAAGAGACTCACGAGTTCGTTCGCTTCCGGAGTGATCTTGTGCGTCGGACGGTTGGCCATCCCCACCCGGTTCTCGAAGCCGAGCAGCCGGTGGACGGCCACGGTATGGTTGAGGGCCTTCCACCGCGAGGGCGGATCCTCGGACCCGGCCGCCACGAAGAACGGACGCGGGGCGATGAGCGCGTGCACCTCGTGCAGATCCATGCCGCGCTCGATCATCGTCTTGTACGCCCCCGTGCGGGGACTCTCCGGACGGATCACGCCGCGCGGGCGCGGCTCCCGGCCCGCCTCGTACCCCAGGTACCAGGGCTCCCAGTAGTTCACGTTCGGACGCGCCTCGTCGAAGACGATGCCGGGATCGGACACGGCCACGGCCGCGAACTTGTCCCAGAGCGCTCCCGCGAAGAGGGCCCATTTCCCTCCGTACGAGTGCCCCACGACCCCGATGCGCGCGGGGTCCACGTCCGGCCGCCGGGCCAGAACGGTGTACGCGTTGGCCGCGACGTACGCGAGGTGGGACAGCGGCTGATGCTGCGCCCGCTCGGCCGTCGGATAGTAGAGATCCGCGTTCGGCCGGGGAGGAGTCGGGTTCTGTCCCACGCACAGCGCCACGAAGCCGCGCCGGGCCAGCTGATAGCCGAAATCGTTCTGGCCGCGCCGCGATTCCCGCAGGCCCGCCCCGTCGTCGGGATAATAAAAGACGTCCACGATCCCCGGAAACGGCCCTTTCCCCTTCGGGACCAGGAGATACGCGCTCGACTTGCGTCCCGGCGCCGTCTCGAATTCGATGCGGTGCCGCGTGAACTCCGGAAGTTCCTCCGTGTACTCGACGTCGACGGCGGGGTTCTCCAGAAGCGGCGGCCAGGGGCCCAGAAGCTCCGTCCACTCCCTCAGGATCTCCGCGCGGCGCTCGCGCCACTCCTCGGGCGTCCGCACCGGGCGCCCGTCCTTGAACTTCAGAAGCGGGCGGTAGGTTCCGAAGTCGTCCTTGAACTCGGGCGGCGGCGTAAAGCAGGGCGCCAGACGCGCCCATGTCTCGCGCCGCGCCGTCCCGTCGCGGGACTCCTGAGCCGCCCCGCCCGCCGCGGCGAGGATCCCGAGCGTAACCGCCGCCCACATTCGCCTCATCCGAGAATGTCC
This sequence comes from Planctomycetota bacterium, assembly GCA_035574235.1. Classification (NCBI taxonomy): domain Bacteria; kingdom Pseudomonadati; phylum Planctomycetota; species Planctomycetota bacterium. The sequence continues at coordinate 16,397 of DATLZA010000111.1, forward strand.
TTTCGCCGTTCCGCGCGTGCCGGTCCGACTCCCCCGGGCGATCGCCCGCCCCTATTCCATACGGCAGGCGGGCGGCCGGGGATTCCATTTTCCTGTCGACGCGGCGCGCCCGGCCGGTATAAATTGTACGGGATGCGCTTCGGGGTTCTCGCCCTGGCCCTCCTGGCCGCCGCGGGCTGCACGTCGGAGGACGAGCCGGACCTCCGCCGCGCCGTCGGATCGTACGACTCCGGAAGCTCCGGCGACGGGATGGAGGGCGCCACGCTCTCCTACTCCAACGGCCATCCGCTCAACTGGCTCACGGACGATCCCGTCGCGCTCGCCTTCGAGGACGAGGTCCTGACGCTCGTCAACCGGCACCGCGTGGCGTCGGGGGCGCCGGCGCTCGTCATGGACGTCTCGCTGCGGCGCGCCGCCCGCGGACACAGCCGCCACATGCGCGCGGACAGTCACAATTTCTTCGCCCACACCAACCCCGAGGGGGATTCGCCCGGAACGCGCCTCACCCGCAACGGAATCGTCTGGGAACGCATGGGCGAAAACATCGCCTCCGGATATCCGGACCCGGCGTCCGTCTTCGCCGGATGGATGAACTCCCCCGGCCACCGCGCCAACATCGAGAACGCCGCCTGGACGCTCACGGGCGTCGGCTACCAGCCCGGCGCCGGTCCCGGCGACTACACGGATTACTGGACGCAGGTCTTCGTCCGCTGACCTCGCGGGCGTTGCCGCGGAACGTCCGCCGCCGGAGGGGATCCATGAGGATGGAGGGCCGTCCCCGGACGGCCCGGCACGCCTTCGGCATGGGCACGAACCGCCTCACGCCCTGGCTGGCCGCGGGAGTGCTGTTCGCCGGCGCGCCCCCCCGGCTTCCCGCGCAGCAATACGACCACGGGGACCCCACGCCGGACGAACAGCTCGTCCTGGAGCGGATCAACCGCGCCCGCGCCAACCCGGACGCCGAGGGCGCCCGCCTGGGTCTGGACCTCCGCGAGGGCTTGCCTCCCGGGGAGGCCGCCGGTCTGGGCCCGCGCCCTCCGCTGGCCTTCCACGCGGCCCTGCTCGCCGCCGCCCGCGCCCACGCGCGCGACATGCACGCGCGCCATTTCTTCGATCACGTCAATCCGGACGGACTCGGTCCCGGCGAACGCGCCCGCCGCGCCGGCTACGCGTGGACCCGCGTGGGGGAAAACATCGCCGCCGGCTCCAGCCCCGCCCTCCACACCCCGGCCTACCTCCAGGACCTCCTCATGATCGACGCCGGCGTCGACGGGCGCGGCCACCGGAGAAACCTCCTGGATCTTTCCGCCTCCACGCCCCCTCCGCCCGTCTTCCGGGAAATCGGCGTCGCCTACTTCGCTTCTCCGGAGCCCAATCTCCAGGGATTCCGCGCGTTTCTCACGCAGGATTTCGGACACCGGGCCGGCGCTCCGCCCCTGCTCGTGGGGGTCGTCTACGACGACCTCGACGGGGACGGTTTCTACGATCCCGGCGAGGGCATGCCGGGCGTCCGCATCGCGACCGATCGCGGCGCCGCCTTCGCCGTCACGTCCGCCTCGGGCGGCTACGCCTGCCCCGTGCCGGCCGACGGCGTCGTCACCGCACGCCCCCTCGCGGAGGGAGCCGCCTGGGCCCCCTCCGTGGTCCGCAAGGCGCTCCTGACCGGCGAGAACGTGAAGCTCGACTTCCTGAGGAGCGACGCCGTGGACACGGACGCCGACGGCATGCCCGACGCCTGGGAACGCCGCCACGGGCTGGACCCCGCCGCCGCGGAGGACGCCCCGCGGGACGCCGACGGCGACGGCTTCGCCAACCTCGAGGAATTCCAGTTTGGAACTCTGCCGCGAGACTCGGCTTCGTTCCCCGGGGCGCCGCCGCCCCTCCCGCCGACCGGATCCCCGCCCCCGGAAGACGGCGGGACTTCGGGCCGCTGCGGCCTCCTGGGTCCCGAGGCTCTCCTGATTCTCCTCGGGGCGGCGCGGGGGCGCCGGAGGAGATCGTGACGCCCGTCCGCACGCCCCGAACCGCGGCGGTCCTCATCCCGCCCGAGACGCAATGGGAGCCCATTCAGCGACTCCGGCGGATCCACGACCGCCAGGTGGGACGCTGGATGCCGCACATCACGCTCCTTTTCCCCTTCCGCCCGGAGGAAACGTTTCCGGACCTTCTGCCCCGGGCGGCCGAAGCGGCCGCCTCGGTGCGGCGCTTCACCGTCACGCTGGCGGAGTTCCGTTTCTTCGATCACGGGGACGAGCGCTCGACGATCTGGCTGGCTCCGGAGCCGTCCGAGCCGGTCCGCCGCCTCCAGGCGGCGCTCCGCGAACGGTTCCCGGACTGCAACGACGTCGCGCGCTTCCCGCAGGGATTCACGCCCCACCTGAGCGTGGGTCAGGTCCGGGGCCGGGCGGCCCGGGACGCGCTCCTGGCCCGGCTGCGCGCCGAGTGGACGCCCCTCGAGTTCCCCGTCCTCGAGGTGGCCCTCATCGCGCGCCCGGCGGACGGTCCGTTCGCCGTGCGACACCGGCTGCCGTTGGGCTGAGCCCCGAATCCGCGTTGCACGGCGCCGAGCCGAGGATCCGTTCTTTCAGGGAACGCCATGCCGCGCCGCCCGGGCCCCCTCCGGATCGCCGCCGTCGGCGACACGCACTGCCGAAAGACCTCCCACGGCGCCTTCCAGCGCCTGTTTTCGGCGATGGCGCAGGAAGCGGACGTGCTGTGCCTCTGCGGCGACCTGACCGACTTCGGGCTGCCCGACGAGGCGCGCGTCCTGGCCCAGGAGCTGGGGGCGGCCGGCAAAGCGCCGGTCGTGGCCGTGCTGGGCAACCACGATTACCAGTCCGGCAAGGAGGAGGACGTCCGCGCGATCCTGACGGAGGCCGGAGTGCGGGTCCTGGACGGAGATTCCTGGGAGATCGACGACGTCGGGTTCGCGGGCGTCAAGGGGTTCTTCGGCGGCTTCGGGGAGCGGATGCTTCAGGCGTGGGGGGAGGAAACCACCAAGCGGATCGTCCACGAGGCCATGGAGGAGGCGCTCAAGCTCGAGTCGGCGCTGGCGCGTCTGAAGACGGCGCGGCGCGTGGTGCTCCTGCATTATGCGCCCGTGGCCGGCACGGTGGAGGGCGAGCCGCGGGAGATCTATCCCTTTCTGGGATCGAGCCGCCTGGAGGAGCCGCTCCACCGGCATCCCGTGAGCGCGGTCCTCCACGGGCACGCCCACTACGGCAGTCCGGAGGGTCACACGGCGCTCCGCGTGCCGGTCTACAACGTGGCCCTCCCGCTGCTGCGGAGGATCCATCCCGAACGCCCGCCCTACCGGCTGATCGAGGTCGCGGGGAAGGCCAATCACCATGGACGCTGAGGCGCGGCGCGCGTTCTACGGGCGGGCGCTGGAGGCCTTTCGCCGGGCGGGAATCCCGTTCCTGATCGGCGGGGCGTACGCCATGCGCTTTTTCGCCGACGTGCGGCGCGAAACCAAGGACCTGGACGTCTTCATCCGGGAGGCGGACTGGCCGGTCGTGCGCGACCTCTTCGAGGGCCTGGGATACCGGACCCGGCTGGTCTCCCGTTTCTGGCTGGCCAAGGTCGCCGAGGGCGAGTGGGTCATCGACCTCATTTTCGGATCCCGCAACGGCATCTGCGTCGTGGACGACGACTGGTTCGAGCACGCGGTCGAGACGGTCCTGTTCGACGCGCCCGTGCGGATGGTGCCTCTGGAGGAAATGATCTGGTCGAAGGCGTTCGTTATGGAGCGGGACCGCTACGACGGGGCGGACGTGGCGCACCTTTTCGTGCGGCGGGCGGAGGAGATCCGCTGGGCGCGCCTGATCGCCCGTTTCCGGGGACACGAGGCCGTGCTCCTGAGCCACCTGATTCTCTTCACCTTCATCTATCCCTCCGAACGCGGGCGCATCCCCGCGGACGTGTTCCGGACGCTCCTTTCGCGCTGGCGCCGGGCCGCGGCCCCGGAGGCTCCCCTGTGCCGAGGGACGCTCCTTTCACAGATTCAATATCTCCCCGACCTGCGCCGCGGATATCTCGACGCGCGCCTGCGGCCCTTCGGGAAGCTCGCCGCCGAGCAGGTGGAGGAGGAAGAGCGGGGATCCGCGCCCCACGCGGGGTAGGCCCCCGGGATACGGAAGAAATGTCCTTGCATTCGCGGTCCCCGGCGGGCTATAGTGAGAAGCGTTGGGAAGTCCGGTTCGACTGCTCGCGACGCACGTCTCGACGATCCGATCCCCTTCCCGTGGCAGTTTCTTTAACGTCCTTTTAAGGATGTAGATGGTGAACATCTACGTGGGCAACCTGTCGTACGAGGCGACCGAGGACGACCTTCGCCAGGCCTTCGAGGCTTACGGCGAGGTTTCGTCCGTGGCCATCATCAAGGACAAGATGACGGGCCGGTCGCGGGGATTCGGTTTCGTGGAGATGCCCGACAAGGGGCAGGCTCAGGCCGCCATCCAGGCGCTGAACCTTCAGGAAGTGAGGGGCCGCGCCATGACGGTCAACGAGGCCCGTCCGAAGAGCGAAGGCTCGCCGCGCGGCGGCGGAGGCCACGGCTTCGGCGGCGGCCGCGGCCGTCGTTCCTGGTAAGCACGCGCACGACCATCCCGAAGGGGCGCTTCCGTCCGGAAGCGCCCCTTCTTTTTTTCCCCCTGCGCCGGCCCTGCGCCGCCCTGCTACAATGGAACCCGTGACGATCCCGTGGAGCCCCACCGACCCGGACGGCGTCCGCGGGTTCGAGGTCCCCGGCGAGCGCGCGTGGATCGGCCCCCCTCCCGGCGCCGCCGCCGGAGGCCCCGAGCCGGAGGGCCCCTTCATCCTCCCCCTGGCCCGCCGGGAGGCGGTCCACGACGTGCACGACCTCATCGAGGAGCTCTGGTCGCGTCTTCTCTTCCGCCTGTGGACGTGCGGGCCGGAGCGGTTCCCCGCGTGGGAAGCCGGGACCGTGCTGGAAGCCCTCTGGAGCCTGGCCCGGCGCGACGAAATGCCGCCCGAGATCGCCGGGTGCTCGCTGCGCTACCTGGAGGAAGGCCGCGTCTGGAAACGTCCCGTTCGGGATTTCGGCGACGCCGTCTTCGAGATTCTCCGCGACGGAGGGCGGCGCGGACGGGGCGTGGGCGCGGAGCGGGCGGAGGATCTCACGAAGGTCTACCTGCGCGGACTGGCGGGGGACGCGCCCGCGTCCCAGGTCCACGCGTTCCAGCTCGACCCGGGCTTTTCCTGCTGGTTTCCCCGCGCGGGGCGGGCGGCCGCCTGGGCGATCGCGGGGGCGTCGGAATCGTGGCTGGCGCTCTTTCTGGCGGCCGACGAGGAGAGCGAGGAGGGGGCGCCGGAGTAGGCGCCGTCAGGCCCCACTCCTTCTCGGAATCACCGCGATCCGCCCGTTCGTCTCCAGGATCGCATAATCAATCTCGTCGAGCCGGCCGATCCCCAGGGATTGGCGGGCGGAGTCCAGAATATCCGCCTCGTCCACGCGCTCTTTCACCATGCGGTCCCGGCGAAGACGGCCCGCCTCGATGAGGAGCACCGGGACGTTGTCGATGAGCTTCTCGATCTTCTCGAAGCGGCCTTTGAGAAAGAACGCCGCGATGTCCGCAAGGACGAACGTGCCCCCTGCGATGACGGCCGCCGTCACGGAGCCGTTCCGCCCCATGAGCGCCTGCTGCGTTCCCTCGGCGATCGTCAGCACGAACACGAAGTCGAAAGCGGTCATGTCGCTCAGGCTCCGTTTCCCGGAGACCCGAAAGCACAGCAGGAGAAACGCATACACCGTCAGAGCGCGCAGGGCGGGTTTCATGGCACCCCCTGTGGGCAGACGAACGGGCGAATCTCGGTCGCCGGGACCCGCACGCGAACCTTGAGCCTTCCTTCCGCCTCGAGATGAATAAATCGCTCGAACCGGACCTGGACGGGTTCGAGCCCTCCGCCCCGCATGACGGCGGAAAAAAGGCCCGGTCCGAGGAATCCGAGGCAGGCGGCCGGCACGAGGGCCGCCCGTATCCCCCAGCCCGCCCGTTCGAAGGTCCACAACCGGCGGGTAAACCGCGGGTCATCGGAGACGTCGATCCGCCCGACGCGATGGACGCCCGCCATGGGTGAGGCCGCCGGAAACCTCATCCGCAGGCGGCTGGAGCCGAAGGTCTCGCCCGGAGTTCGACCCGCCTGCGGCTCGCTCCCCCGGAGTCGCTTCCGGGACGCGCCTTGGGCGGGCGACCCCGGCGTCGGCTCCGCCCATTTCCTGGGATCCCCGGGGCGCAGGGGCGTTATCCGCGCCCGGGCGCCTCGCGGCCGTCATCCTCCTCGAAGCGCGCCCCGGACCGCTCCGAGCAGGGCCTCCGGCGCGAACGGCTTCTGGAGGAGCCGCGCGTCCGGCTCCAGCCCCTGGCGCATTGCCATCTCCTCCGAATACCCCGACATGTAGACGATTTTGAGCTCCGGCCGGTCCCGCCTCAACGCCCGCGCCACGGCGCACCCGCCCTGCCCGGGAAGAACCATGTCCGTCAGGAGAAGATCGATCCGTCCCCTCCATTCCCGGCCGATCCGTTCGGCATCCTCCGCCCGACCGGCCTCAAGGACTTCGTAGCCCTGCAACGTCAGAATGTGCCGGACGAGTTTCCGGAGACTCGGGTCGTCCTCGACAACCAGCACGATTCCCTTTTCCCCGTCGGGAGGCCCCGGAGCGCCCGCCGGCGCCGGAGCCTCCACGGGACCGTCCACTCTGGGCAGGAAAATCCGGAAAACCGTCCCTCGCCCCACTTCGCTGGAAACGGAAATGTACCCTCCGCTCTGCTTGACGATCCCGTACACCGTGGCCAATCCGAGCCCCGTGCCCTGCCCCGACGCTTTCGTCGTAAAGAACGGTTCGAAGGCCTGCGCCAGCACCTCGGGACTCATGCCGGTCCCGGTGTCGGACACCGAAAGCATCACGTACGGCCCGGAAGGCGCGTCCGCCGGCCGCGCCGCGTCGCGCTCGTCGAGATCCACATTGGCCGTGGCGATCCGGAGCGTTCCCCCGTCGGGCATGGCGTCCCGGGCGTTCAACGAGAGATTCATGATGACCTGCACCATCTGGTTGGCGTCCACCCGCACGGGCCCCAGGTCGGGCGCCGGCGCCGTCACAAGCTCAATGTGTTCCCCGATCAGGCGCCGGAGCATGCGCTCCGTCTCCGCCACGACGTCGTTGAGGCAGACCACGCGCAGGCTGAGGACCTGCCGGCGGCTGAAGGCCAGAAGCTGCGACGTCAGGGCGGCCGCGCGCCGGCCCGCCTTGAGGATTTCCCAGACCGGCTCGTGCAACGGATCGATCTCGCCGAGCTGCCGGAGGACCATCTCGCTGTAGCCGTTGATCACGGTCAGGATGTTGTTGAAATCGTGCGCGATGCCTCCGGCCATGCGTCCGATGGCCTCCATCTTCTGCGCCTGGGCAAGCTGAGCCTGGGCCTTCCGCAGCTGGTCGTCGGCGCGCCGCCGCTCCGTGACGTCCCGGCTGACGCTCAGCACCGCCTCGATCCGTCCCGCGGCGTCCCGCAGGGGAACCGAATGCGTCTCCATCCACCGCTCTGTGCCCTTCAGCCCCCGCATCCGGAACTGGAGCGTTCCAGCCCGCCCCTCGCAGGAGGCGCGGTGAAGATTGAGGAACACTTCACGGTCCTCCGGGTGAACCAGGGGAAGGACCGGCTGCCCGGTCACGTCCTCCACACGCTCCGCTTCGAGGATCGACAGACCCGCGGGATTGATGTCCAGAAGCAGGCCGTCCGGAGAGACCACTTTCACGCATTCGGGTTCGTGATCGAGAATCGCCCGGAGCCATTCGCGGCTCTTGCGCAGATCGGATTCCGCCCGGCTCTCTCGATCCAGAAGGCGCCGTGCCTCCAGACGGGCCACGGCCAGCCGGGCCAGCGCGGCCAAAGCCTCCCGTTCCTCGCCTTCCAGGTCCCGCGCCGCCGTGTCGAGCACGGCAAGGAATCCGAAGCGCGTTCCGTCCGTCAGGAGAAGCGGCGCGGCCGCCAGGAACCGCAGGGGCGGACACGGCCCTGCGCCGTTCCCGCCGTCCGCCACGAGCAGGCGACCGGCCGAAAGGCATTCGTCCGCGATTCCGCAGCGCTCCAGACGCGTGGGACCCGGCCAGCCGGCCGCGGAAAGAACCCGGAATGCCCTGTCGGAGGCGGCGCACAGCAGCGCCGCCGGAGCGCGGCACGCGAGACGGGCCAGCAGGACGAAATCCTCAAAGCCGCGGGAGATCGCGCCCCCACCCATGGTGCCTTCCTCACGTTGCTTGCCGATCCCGGTAAACGGCAGCCGTTCGGCCCCTCCCCTCCGCGATCTGCAAAACAATACTCCCTGGTCGGGCCCCTGGCAAGGAGCCCCCTCGGCAACTCGAAAGGATTGACGAGAGCCCGGCAATGCGGGTAGACCTTGGGTAACCGTTCCGGGGAGCGAAAGACGGATCGCGGGACGTCCCCTCCCTCCCGAGGGGGGATCTCCCGTCCTTCGTGGGCCGCCTTTCGCACCCTGTCCCTGAACGCCTGCGACCGTGAAGATCGGACGCGTCCAGGAGGAGGATCTTTCCATGCGCATCCGAACCGTTCTCGCCGCCGCGCTCCTGGCCGGTTGCGCCGCCCCCGACTCCCGTCCCGCCGCGCCGCCCTCCCCGCCTCCCGAAGGACGCGCGGACGATCTCAACGGCCCCGTCTTTCGGGCGGTGGACGAAGAGCTCGGGTCGCTCCTCGAACTCTACAAATGGTTCCATGCGAACCCCGAGCTTTCCCTCCGGGAGGAGAAAACCTCCGCCCGCTTCGCGGCCGAGGTGCGCGCCGCCGGCTGGACCGTGACCGAGCGCCTCGGCGGGTACGGGGTCGCCGCCGTCCTCCGAAACGGAGAGGGCCCCGCCGTCCTGGCGCGGATCGACATGGACGCCCTGCCCGTGCGCGAGGAAACGGGTCTGCCGTACGCGAGCACCACGGGCGCGATGCACGCCTGCGGCCACGACACGCATCTGGCCATGGGAATCGGACTGGCGCGCGTGCTCGCCCGGCTCAAGGACCGCTGGCGGGGAACGGCGATCCTCGTGGGACAGCCCGCCGAAGAGATCGGACAGGGGGCCAAGAGGATGCTCGAAGACCCCCGGTTCCACGCGGCCGTCCCGGCGCGCCCCGTCGCCTGCCTCTCGGTCCATAACTCCCCCGCCTTCCCGGCCGGCACGGTCGCCCTCTGCGCGGGCTACGCCGCGGCCCATGCCGACAGCGTGGACATCACGATCTTCGGCCGCGGCGGCCACGGCGCCTGGCCGCATCAGACGGTGGACCCCGTCGTCATCGCGGCCGAGCTCGTCCTGGCGCTTCAGACGATCGTCAGCCGGAAGCTCGACCCGGCCCTCGAGCGGGGGGTCGTCACGGTGGGCGCCCTCCAGGGGGGCTCGAAACACAACATCATTCCCGACGAGGTCCGGCTCCAGCTCACCTTGCGCTCGTATCAGGACGCGACGCGCCTCAAGCTTCTCGAGGAGGTGCGGCACCTGGCCGGAAAGATCGCCGAAGCGCACCGCGCGCCCCGCCCGCCCGACGTCCGCGTCGCCCCCGACGGCTTCCCCGCCGTCTACCACGACCCGGCGCTGACGGAGCGCCTGCGCCGCGTGTTCGCCGGACTCCTCGGGAAGGACCGCGTCCACGAGGCCTCGCCGGCCATGGGCGCGGAGGACTTCGGCCGGTTCTCCACCTTCTACGGCGTGCCGGGACTCCAGTTCAACGTGGGCGCCGCCCCCGCCGCGGCCGGCCCCGGACCGCGGCCGGGACTGCACTCCAGCCGATGGGCCCCGGATCCGGAACCGACGCTCCGCACCGGCACGGCCGCCTTCGCGCGGGCGGTTCTCGATCTGCTGGAGCGCCCGTAGATCAGGGCCGTTCCCGGCGGGCTTCCTCGCGGAAGAACTCCAGCCACCGCGCCGTCAAGGCCTCCACGGGATCGGCCGATCCGGCCATCTCCCGCGGCGTCCGGCCCCAGTAGAATCCGATCCAGCCGGCGACCCGTTCGCGACCCTCCCGCACCAGGGCCCGGAGCGTGTCGATCGAACAGTTCAGGGGAAAGTATTCCTCGACGAGAAGCGGCTTGCCCCGGGGAATCGAGTCGATCAGCGCGAGCGTCCGCGGGACCTCTCCCTCCTTCGGGTAGAGGTGCAGACTCCAGAAATCGAGCGCGGCCCCGAATTTCTCCGGGTCGGTCCCCAGCGTGAGCGCACCGGGCCGCTCGAAAAGGAAAAACATCCCCGCCGTCACCGGCCGCCGGGGATCGTGCCGCCGAACGGCCGGAAGAAGCGTCGCGATCCAGGCGCGGCTGATCTCGTCGCGCGAGCGCCCCGCCGGGTCCTTGGACAGGGCCTCCACGTAATGGAATCCCGCCAGCCCCGGCCCGGGCAGCCATTCCGAACCGGGCCCGGACGGGCTGACCGGCTCGTTCATGAGGTTGTAGCAGAAAACCGCGGGGCTGGCGGCGCACCGGACGGCAACGGCCTCCCAGAAGCGGGCCTGCAGGGCCCAACGCTCCTTTTCGGAGGCCGCGTCGTACCAGGCCGGAGACGCGCTCTTGCGGTAATTCCCCAGCCCCGTCAGGTCGAGGTAGATCCCCAGCTCCTCGGCCAGCCCCAGGAGACGCCCCAGACGTTCCAGCGCCGCCCCGTCCGGCTCGGCGGGCCCCTTCATGAACCGCCCGAACTGAAGATGCACCCGCACCACGTTGGCCCCCAGAGCCTTCATCTCGCGGAAGTCCTCCTCGACGCGGGACCATTCGGATTCCCAATAGTCTTCGAGAAGGCGCTTGTCGTGATCGCGGTCGTAGTTGAACCCCCACGGCCGGAAGGGACGCCCGGATTCCTCCAGGCGGAATCCTCGGCCGTCCGGGGCGATCCCGATGCGCTCCAGGCGCGGCGCCCGCGCGGAAGGCTCCGCGCACGCCGCCGCGAAAAGCAGCCCGAGGGCGACGGAACGCCTCATTTCCCCTCTTTCGCCCACCTCTTCATGAGCTCGATGTTGCGCCGCAGCTCCTCCGCCGCCGGCCCGCGGGATTCGGCCAGGTACACCGCCATGTCGCTGTCGTACATCGCTTCGGACTCCGGGACGCAGCCCCGGTCGCCCGTCTCCTCCATCCAGCGCTCCAGACGCGCCCGAAGCGCTTCGAGCGTTTTCCGATGAGCCGGGTCGCCGGCGAGATTCCGCGTCTCGTGCGGATCTTCCCGGAGGTCGTACAGCTCCTCCTCGGGGCGGGTCGGCGAGAACAGCAGCTTCTCCGCAAGCGCGTCCAGCTTTCCCTCGGCATGAAGCTCCCGGAGCCGCCGGACGATTTCCTTGTGGTCCTTGTACCGGTTCGGCTGAAGGTGCGGCCGGGCCGGGTGGAAATTCCGGATGTACTTGTAGCGCTCGGTGCGCACGGCGCGGATGCGATCGACGGTTTCATCGCAGCGATCCCGGGCGGAAAAGACTGCGTCGCGCGGACGGTATCCGTCGCCGAAGAGATCGCGTCCCTGCAGGCCGGGGGGAATCCGGATCCCCGCCCGTCCGAGCGACGAGGCGGCCACGTCGATGTGCTCCACCAGGTCCTCGCGCACCCGGCCCCGCTCGATGCCGGGGCCCCGGACGACGAGCGGAACGTGAATCCCCTCGTCGTAGAGGAACTGTTTGCCGCGGGCGTGGCTGATCCCGTGGTCCGTCAGGAAGAAGATCACGGTCCGCTCGAGGAGCCCTTCCGCCTCCAGACGCGCCAGGACATCCCCCACCTCCCGGTCCGTCGTGCGGACCGTATCGAGATACTCGGCCCAGTCCTGGAGCAGCACGGGGTCGCGCGGGTAGTACGGCGGCAGCTCCACGCTCTCGGGGCTCGTCCCCGAGCCCCACTCCCGCTGGACGGTCTGGCTCCAGCCCCGGGCGTGCCGGTGCTTGCCCCCGTGAAGCTGAACCTGCATGAAGAAAGGCTGGCCCGGAGCCCGGCCGGACCAGTCGGTCCCGTCGTACATCGCCCGGTCCCATTCGAAGTTGTAGTCGGTCTTTCCCATGCCCTTGCCGCGGCCCGGAGCGTTGCCGATGCAGGTGTAATATCCCGCCTTTTTGAAGAGCACGGGGAGAGGAACTACGCCCTCCGGAAGATGAATCTTCTCGACGCCGCGGCCGCTCCGATGATGGTGCGCCCCGATGGACGTCTGATACATGCCCGTGATCAGCGCCGAGCGGCAGGGGGAACAGACCGGAGCCGTGACGAAGGCGCGCCGGAAGAGCGTCCCTTCGCGGGCGAGCCGATCCACGTGCGGCGTGCGGATCCGCGTCTCCCCGTAGCAGGAAAAGTTCGCGGACATATCGTCCACGACGATCCAGAGGATGTTCGGGCGGTCCCCTCCATCCTGGGTAACCGCCGGCGCCGCCGTTCCCGCCAGCGCCCAGAGCGCCAGCCATCGCATCCGGGACATGGAAATCTCCTTCGCGTCAATCCCCAGGAATCAACCCCCGAGCCTCCCCTCGGGTTCCGCGCCGGCGCCACGAGATCCGTCGAAACGCCTTATTATTGTAGAGGATGATCGCCGCCCTCCTTCATGTCCTTCTTTCCGGCGCGGCCGCGCAGGATTCCTACGCCGTCCGCGAGGGGCGTCCCCGGATCTTCATCGAGGACGTCCGGGCCGTCGCCCGCCGGTGCGCGGGGCCCCTGGCCGAAGACTACCGGATCGTCAAAGAACGGGCCGACCGGGCCGTCCGCCGCGGGGTCGAATTCATCGGCAACAAATGGGCGATTCCGGAAGACCTCCTCAATCTGGGCCTGGCCTACCTCGTGGAGCGCGAACGGGGCGCCCCGTGCCGGCCGTATGTGGAGGCGCTTCTTCGCGAATGGGGCGACGGATCCTCCCTCCAAAACCGCGAAGGGACCGCCTTCGGCTACCACGCGATCGCCTACGACTGGATTTACGACGCCCTCACCCGCGAGGAGCGGATCCGGTACGCCGACGCCCTCGGAACCTGGCTGCGCTGGTACACGGGAACGCCCGAAATCGTCCTCCGGAACGGACATTGGGAGTACAACCAGACCTGGGGCCCGGTTCACCTCAACGTCATGCACAGCCGGGATGCGATCACTCAGAAACTTCTGATCGCCCTGGCGATCCTGGGCTCGGGCTCCCGGCACGAGGCCGACGCCCGCGCGTTCCTGAGTTCGTGGCACCGCCGGATCCCGGCTGAGTGTCTTCCCGCCTTCGAGCGGATGGGCGGGGTGTGGTCCGAATCGATGGGCCACGGCGGATACGGCCCGGTCACGGTGATTCCCTACGCCTTCCACGCCTGGCGGACGGCGACCGGGATCGATCTCTTCCGCGCCGGCAAGCCCTGGAGTTTCCCGAACGAAATGCCCCGCTGGGTGGCTTACACGATGATGCCCCACAACGACCGCACGGCCTGGATCGACGACGGCGATGGATCGCCCCCTTCGGCCTTCGCGCGCGCGGCCCCCATGATGCGCGATCCTCTCTCGCAATACTTCGCCGATCTCGGTCGGGCCTGGCTTCGGGAGCGCTGGCCGCGGGTGGCCTGTTACGATCCTTCCCTGCGGCCGGAAGGACCCGGGACGCTCCCGCTCGGCTATCTCTTCCCGGGAGCCGGCCACGTTTACGCGCGCAGCGCCTGGAACGATCCGAACGCCACCTGGGCCTTCTTCGGCGCGGGGCCCCAGTTCGCCGGCCATTCCCGCGACGACGAAGGCCACTTCCTGATCTGCCGCAAAGGGGCCGTCGTGTCCCGCGGCGGCGGACAGGGGGGAAACGACGACGATTTCTACGTGGGCGGGTCGCTCGTCTTCAACATCGTCACGATCTTCGACCCGGCCGAAAAGTTCCGCCGCGACCGGGGCAACGAAAACGACGGCGGCCTCCTGCGGCATGTGTACCGCGAAGGTCCCTGGCCCCGCGAGCGCGGGCGGATCACGGCCTACGGGCATGACCCGCGGTCGCACACCTATGCCGCCGCGGACCTCACCCCGGCCTACAGCGCCCACAAGGTCCGCGAAGTGACGCGCCAGTTCCTCTACCTGCGCGGCCCGCGCGAATTCTTCGTCCTCTTCGACCGGATCGAGGCCGCGCGGGCGGAATTCGCCCGCCACCTGTTTCTGCACGTCCCCACGGAGCCGTCGGTCGAAGGCCGCCGGTCCTCCTGGCTGAGCCTTCCGGAAGCCGACGGGGATCGGACCGTCCTTTCGCGGGGGCGTTCCCGGGCGTTTCTGCACACGCTGCTGCCGGAAAACGCGGCCGTCGTCCGGCGCGGCGGACGCGGCCGGGAAGCCTGGGGACATCCGCTCGAACCCACGGCCCAGTACAACCACGAATCGCCCGGCCGCCTCAAGCCTCCGATCTGCCCCTGGCGGATCGAAGTGGGCGATCCCGGAACCGGGACGCGCACGCTCTTCCTCCACGTCCTGGAGGTGGTCGACGAGGAGATCCGGACGCCCTCGCGCGTCGAGTTCGTGCCGCCGGCGGGCGTGGATCTCGAGAACGGCCGCCGCGTGCGCTTCCACGCCGACGGACCCGTCGGCGGCACGCTCGACGGCCAGCCCCTCCCGACGGCGCCGCGGATCGACGGCCAGTACGCCCCGGACCGGCGATAAAGCCCGCCGCCGGCCTTTACTTCCCTCCTCCCCACCGTCCTCCGAGGTCGAACGGCCCGTCCGCCGGCGTCCCCAGCCAGCCCCGCGTGAGGTAGTCGCTGAACGTCAGCGCCATCAGGATCCCCAGCCAGAAAAAGCCCGTCGCCGCGAAGACCCACACTACCCGCGAACCGCCCCGCAGATGCATGAAGTACACGGCCACCAGCCCCCCCTTCGCTCCCGCGATCGCCAGGGCCAGCGCCGCGTTCAGCGGTCCCAGGTCCACGAAGGACACCCCCGTCGTCAGCGCGGTCAGCGCCACGAGCGCCCCAAATACCGCCAGGTAGGTGCGCGCGGAAGATTCCCCCGGACTCATGCCCCATGCCTCCCCGGCAGGTAAAGAAGCGGGAAGAGAAAGATCCAGACCAGGTCCACGAAGTGCCAGTACAGCCCTACCCCCTCGACCGGGGTGAAATACGCCGGCCCGTAACGCCCCCGCCCCACGCGCCCGGCGATCCATCCCACAAGCCCGATCCCGATCCCCAGATGCAGCGCGTGAAAGCCCGTCAGGACGAAATAAAAGATGAAAAAGAGCCTCGCCCGGGGCGCGTCCGGCCCCTCGTACCGGAAGTCCCCCCAGGGAATCAGACGCTCATGAGCCTTGTGCGCGTATTCGGTGAACTTGATGCCCAGGAACGCCGCGCCCAGGAGCGCCGTCGCCGCCAGGAACAGCGCCCCGCGCCGCCGCCCTCCCCGGCTCACCTCGCGGACGGACAGGGCCATCGTCAGGCTCGAGGCGATGAGCACGACCGTATTGACCGTCCCGAGCGCGAGATCCGTCCGAAGGCTTGCGGCCGCGAAGGGCCCCGGAAAGTGCGCCCGGTAGACGGCGTAGCCCGCCAGCATCGCCCCGAAGAAAAGCACCTCCGTGGCCAGAAAGACCCACACCCCGAGGACGGACGCCTCGCGCTGTTCCTCCGGCGTGTCGAAGGCCGCGGCCGGGGCGGCCGGAGAAGCCGCCATCTCAGGTTTCCTCCCGCGACGGGTAGAAGTACGGAGGCTCGGTCACCACGGGCGTCTCCGCGAAGTTGTGCGCCGGCGGCGGCGAGGCGGTCCGCCACTCCAGCCCCGTGGCGTTCCAGGGATTGCGCCCCGCCGCCGGACCGTACCGCAGGGACCACAGGAGATAGAGCATCGGCAGCCCATAACCCGCCGCGAGAATGGAGGCGCCCGCCGAGGACATGACGTTGAGCACCTGGTACTCTTCCGGATAGGCGTGATACCGCCGCGGCATCCCCGCGTACCCCAGGATGAACTGCGGAAAAAACGTCAGGTTGAACCCGATGAAGATCACGATCGCCGCGAACCGCCCCCATCCCTCCGGGTACCGGCGCCCCGTCATCTTGGGCCACCAGTAGTGCATGCCCCCGAGGTACGCCATCACCATTCCGCCCACCATGATGTAGTGAAAGTGCGCGATCACGAAGTACGTGTCGTGGACGTGCACGTCCACCGCCAGGGTCGCCAGGAAAAGCCCCGTGAGCCCCCCGATCGTGAAGAGGCCGATGAACCCGAGCGCATAAAGCATCGGCGTCTCGAACGAAATCGACCCCTTGTAAAGCGTCGCCGTCCAGTTGAAGACCTTCACCGCCGACGGAAGGGCCACGAGAAAACTCAGCAGCGAAAAGACCATCCCCCCGTACAGGGACTGGCCGGCCACGAACATGTGATGCCCCCAGACGAGAAACCCCAGCACCGCGATCGCCAGGCTCGCGAACGCCACGAAGGCGTACCCGAAGAACCGCTTGCGCGAGAAGACCGGCACGATCTCGCTGACCACCCCCATCCCGGGCAGGATCATGATGTAGACCGCCGGATGGGAATAGAACCAGAAGAGATGCTGGAAAAGCACGGGGTCTCCGCCCAGCGCCGGATCGAAAATCCCCACTCCCGCCAGCCGCTCGATCCCCACGAGCGCCAGCGTCACCGCCAGAACCGGCGTCGCCAGCACCTGAATGAGGCTCGTGGCGTACAAGGACCACACGAAAAGCGGCAGCCTCATCCACGTCAGCCCCGGCGCCCGCAGCCGGTGCGTCGTCACGATGAAGTTGAGCCCCGTCAGGATCGACGAGAACCCCGCCACGAAAATCCCCAGGACCGTCAGAACCACGTGGGTGTTGGAAAAGACCGAGCTGTACGGCGTGTAGAAGGTCCATCCCGTGTCCACTCCGCCGCTCAGAATCGCCCCGAGCGCCAGGAGCCCTCCCGCGTTGAAGAGATACCAGCTCGCCAGGTTCACCCGCGGGAACGCCAGATCGCGCGCCCCCAGCATGAGCGGCAGCATGAAGTTCCCGAGCACCGCGGGAATCGAAGGAATCAGGAAGAAAAAGACCATCACGATGCCGTGCATGGAGAACAGCTTGTTGTACGTCTCCGGCTGAACGAGATCTCCCGCCGGCGTCATCAGCTCCAGCCGCACGAGCGTGGCGAACGCCCCGCCCACGAAGAAAAAGAAGGTGATGGAGAGAAGATAGAGAATCCCGATCCGCTTGTGGTCCGTGGTCAAAAGCCACGAACGCACCGAGTAATCCGCGTTCAGATAGTTCTCCGCCGGACGCGCGTCCATGCTCGCCCCTCAATCGGCGGGCGGGCCTTCCGGAGCCGCGCCCAGGGATCGGATGTATTCGATCAGCGCAAGGATCTCCTCCTCGCCCACCCTCCCCCGGAACGACGGCATGATCGGCTCGAACCCTTCCACGACCCGGGCGGCCGGATCCAGGATCGATTCGCGCACGTACGCCGCGTCCGCCGTCGCCGTGCCTCCGCCCCGCAGCGGCACCCGGCTCCCGAAAAGGCCCTCGAGGCGCGGCGCCCGCGCCTCCGGCCCCCCCGTGTGACAGGTCGCGCATCCGAGGCTCAGGAAAAGCCGCCGCCCCTCCGCGGCGGGCGACCCCTCCGCCCCCCGTTCCAGCCACTCCTCGTAGCGCCGCGGCTCCAGCACCGCCACCCGCCCCACCATCCCCGAGTGCAGCGTCCCGCAGTACTCCGCGCAGAAGAGACGGTACTCCCCCGGCCGCGTCGCCTCGAACCAGGCCGTCGTGTACCGTCCCGGCAGCGCATCCTGCTTGATCCGGAAGGCGGGCACGTAGAAGCTGTGAATCACGTCCTGCGAAGTCAGGTGGAGCCGGACCGGACGCCCCGTCGGCACGTGAAGCTCGTTGATCTCCCGCGCGCCGCTCGGATGCTGAACCTTCCACATCCATCGGCGGCCGATCACGTAAACCTCCATCGCCCCGGCGGGCGGCGTCTGGAGATCCACGAACAGGCTCGCCCCCCACGCGAACATGCCGAGCAGGATCACCCCGGGAATCGCGATCCAGATCACCTCGAGCGCGTTGTTCGTCGCCGTCTGCACGGCGCGCTCGCCGGGCGACCGCCGCCGGTACTTGACCGAGAAGGCCACGAGGCACGCCACGATCACGGCCGCGAAAAGCGCGCACACCCCGACGAGACAGCCGTAGAGCGCGTCCACCTGTCCCGCCATCGTCGAGGCCCGTTCCGGATAGAACTTCACGGCTCCCCCGTACGCCGGCGGCGCTCCCGGAACGCCATCAGCCCCACACCGAATCCCAGGGCCAGCGCCGTCAGGACCCCGAGCCCGCGCACCGCCGCCAGGACGCTCAGGCTGTACCGCCCCCGCGAGGGATCGTATCGGAAACACACCAGCAGCACGCGGTCCCGCAGGTTCCCCAGACGCCCCCCGCCGGCTTCCACGAGCGCCAGCCGCAGGTCCCGGGGCGGATAATCGATCCCCGGGAAAAACGAAGACACGCGGCCGTCCGGCGTCAGGATCACCACGCCGGCCGCATGCGCGTACTGGTCCGAACGCGCGTCATAGGCGTACCGAAACCCCACCGCCCCGGCGATTCGACGGATCGCCTCCTCCGAACCGGTCAGAAACCGCCACGCCTCCCCCGGCCGCCGCTGGTAACGCGCCTTCTTCTCCGCCGCCAGCCCCGGCGGTTCCCGCGGATCGATGCTGACGACCACCGCCTCGAACTCCCGCCCCGGGACCAGCCCCAGAACCCCGAACGCCCGGGCCAGTCCTCCGAGCACCTCCCCGCACACCAGGGGGCATCGGTAATAGACCAGCGCCAGGAGGCCGGGCTTTCCGCCCAGAACCTTCCGCAGCGAAACCTGCGCCTCCCCCTCGGTCAGCTCCACATCGAGCGGAACGCTCTCCCCGAGGCGGGGATCGAAGCCCACGTCGGACGGCCCGGCCTGAGCCCACGCCAGCGCGAGAACGGCGATCATCGCTCCTCCTTCCGGCGCACGGGCAACCCGCGTTCGGCCAGAAGATCCATCGCCCGCTCGATCGGAATCCGAAACACGCCGGCCCCGGGATCCACGATGCCGTAACTCTCAAGGACGGCCCGTTCGGACGCCCGATGCCGGCGGAGATCGCCGGCCGGATCGGCCTGCAGGCGGGGCGGCGGAGGCGCGGGCCGTTCCCCCCGCGACGGCGGCCGGGGCCCGCGGCGTTCCAGGAGACCGGCGTAAAGCCCCCCGAGAGCGACGTGGATCACGGCCGCGCTCAGGACCAGAAACGCCGCAAAGAGGACAACCCCGCGGACGGGAAAATCGCGCCGTTCGTGACCCCGGCGCTCATCCATGGGCGCCCTCCTCGGAAGCGAAAAGCCGTTCGGTTCCCGGCGCGTGAACGGGCAGGAGCGGCGCCCGGCGAAGCAGCGCCGTCGCCGCCGCCAGCCAGAATCCGCCGATCCCGACGAGAGCCGCCGGAAGCGTCCATGCCAGGTGCGGGCCGGCCGCTCCGGCGCTCGGAATCACCTGCCAGAAAAGGTCGCCGAGGCGCGCCCCCAGAAGCCCCCCGGCCAGAATCATCATCGCCCGGCGGCTCCGCTTCACCCGCTTCGAGAGGAGCAGGAAAAAGGGCGCCGCAAAGTGCACCGTCGCCAGGACCGCCGCGAACGCCCGCCAGCCCGGGGCGGAGCGGTGGAGGTACCAGTCGATTTCCTCCGGCAGGTTGCCCGACCAGATGATGAGGTATTGCGCGAACGACGTGTACGCCCAGAGCAGGACGAACGTCAGGACCAGATTCCCCAGGTCGTTCAGGCGCCCCGGCGTCAGCGCCCCGGCCATCGGTTCGCGGCGGGCCAGGAGCGCCGCCGCCAGGACGCCCGCGCAGAGGCCCGACAGTCCCTGCCCCGCCATGAAGATCATTCCGAAAATCGTCGAGAACCAGTGCGCCTCGAGGGACATGACCCAATCGACCGCCATGAACGTGACCGCCAACCCATAGGCGATCAGGCCGGGCCCGCTCAGGAACCGCAGGCGGCGCGCCGCCGCGGGATCGGGCGTCCGGTCCAGGGCCAGGGATCCCCGGCGGAGGGCGATCGCCAGGACGGCCCAGACCCCGAAGTACGTCCCCGCGCGGGCGACGAAGAAAGGCGCGTTGAGATACGGGGTCCGATGGCGGACCAGTTCGTCCCCGCCGACCACCTCCGGCCGGCTCCAGGGATAGAGCGTCTCCAGGCCCCCGAGGAGCGGAAGGAAAAAAAGCGCCAGGATCGGCAGCGCCCCCGCGGCCGCTTCCTGGGGGCGCCGCACGAGCAGACCCCACGTCCCGCCCACAAGAAGGTGCAGCATCAGGACCGCCAGCGACCCCGCCGAGATCCCCGTCCAGAAAAGAAGCGCCACGAGGTACGCCGGAAAGAACGCCTCCGGAACCGTCACGGCCGCGGCCCCGCAAGCCGCCGCGCCGGCCAGGCCGGCCGCCGCCGCCCCGCGGATCAGGCGGTCCATCGCGTTTCCGGGATCCCGGCGCGTCTCGGTCACGGCGCCTCGAGCCTCCTTAGAACATCCGGCGGCACGTCCTCCCGCCGGGCGCCCTGGCTGAGCTGGAGCGCCCGCACATACGCCACGATTTCCCACCGCCGCCGCGGCGCGATCAGGTCGTCGTACGCGGGCATCGCCCCCACGCCGCGCGTGATCACCTCGAAGAAATGTCCGGGCGGCGCCCGCCGGAGGCGGTCGGTATGAAAGGAAGGAGGCGCCCGGAAGCCCCGCTGGACGATCATCCCCGCCCCCGTTCCCACCGCGTCGTGACACGGCGCGCAGAAGACGCCGTACCGCGCGCGGCCGCGCTCAAGCGCCGCGCGGTCCACCGGAAACGGGAAGACCGGCGAAAGCTCCCCGCCGAGCCGCCCGGTCTCCAGGAGGGCGTCTCCCGAACGCTCGCCCCGGGCCACCGTCCCGGCCGGCCGCGGTCGAGCCGACTGACCGTATTCGAAGAAGGCGTTCCGCCCGAGCGGCTTGAGCCGGCCCTCGTCCGTCATCGCCTGCTCGCAGGCGACCAGAAAGGCGAAGGCGACGACGCCAAGGCGGCGCGCGACCATTTATCGCTCCACGTCGTAGATCCCGACCGGGCGCAGCTCCGCCAGGAGCGTCCGGGTCCGGTCGGGATCGAAGCGGGGATCGTCCGCTTCCACGGACAGAAAGAACCGGTCCTGGCTGGCCAGCGCAAAGCGGGGGACGTTGAAGACGGGGTGATACGGCTGGGGCAGGCCGTTGAGGGCCAGCATGCCCAGGAGGGCGGACAGGCCCCCGAAGAGAATCGCAAGCTCAAAAGCGATGACGACGAAGGCCGGCCAGCTCGCCGTCGGACGCCCGCCGATGTTGAGCGGGTCATCGACGGCGGAGGCGAACACCTGCATGAAGAAGCCCCCCGCGGCGCCCGTGAGCCCCCCGGCCAGAACGACCCACGGAAGCCGCGTCCGATCCATGCCCAGCGCTTCCGCGAGCCCCTCCACGGGGAACGGCGCGTACGCCTCCACCTTCCGGTAGCCCTCCGCGTGGACCTTCCGCGCCGCCGCGAGAAGGTCCTCCTTCCGCTCGAACTCGGCGAGCACGCCGAAGAGCCCTCCCCGCCCCGTCATCCGCGCGCCTCCCCGGGCGCGGGCGGCACGAGCGCCCGCAGCTCGAACATGGAAATGGACGGCAGCAGCCGCACGAAGAGGTGAAAGAGCGTCAGGAAGAGGCCGATCGTTCCCGCGAACGTGGCCCAGTCCCACACGGTGGGGTAATACATGTGCCACGCCGAGGGGAGGTAATCGCGGTGGAGGCTCTGGACCACGATGACATAGCGCTCCAGCCACATTCCCACGTTGATGACGAGGGCCGCACCGAAGAGAGGCAGCGGCCGGCGCCGCACGGCCCGAAACCAGAGCGCCTGAGTCGCCAGCACGTTGCACGCGAGCGTCCCCCAGTACGCGGGGGCGTACGCGCCCCCGAGCCGGTCGGCCATCATGGCCGCCTCGTACCGGCTCCCGCCGTACCAGCTGAAGAAGGTTTCCATGAGATAGCCGTAGGCCACGACGAGTCCCGTCGCCAGCATCACCTTGCCCATGTTGTCGAGGTGACATTCCGTGATGAAATCCTCCAGCCCGTACGCCTTCCGCAGCGGCACGGCGAGCGTCACGACCATCGCGAAGCCCGAGAAGATCGCGCCGGCCACGAAATAGGGCGGGAAGACCGTGCTGTGCCAGCCCGGGAGGATCGAAATCGCGAAATCGAAGCTCACGACCGTATGGACCGAGACCACCAGAGGCGTCGCCAGCCCGGCCAGGAGGACGTACGCCGTTTCGTACCGCAGCCAGTGCCGGGCCGCGCCGCGCCAGCCCATGGCCAGGAAGCCGTAGACCGCGCGCGCGAACCGCCCCCGCGCCCGGTCGCGCATCGTCGCCAGGTCCGGGATCAGGCCCATGTACCAGAAAAGGAGCGACGTCAGCCCGTAGGTGAAAACCGCGAAGACGTCCCAGACGAGGGGACTCCGAAACTGCGGCCACAGGCCCATCGTGTTGGGATACGGGAACAGCCAGTACCAGAACTTCGGCCGCCCCAGATGCAGCAGGGGATACACCGCCGCGCAGGCGACCGCGAAGAGCGTCATGGCCTCCGCAAACCGGTTGATCGACGTCCTCCAGGACTGGCGCATCAGAAGCAGAATCGCCGAGATCAGCGTTCCCGCGTGGCCGATTCCGATCCACCAGACGAAATTGACGATCGCGAAGCCCCAGGAGACCGGGACGTTCACGCCCCAGATGCCGATCCCCGCCGAAAAGAGCAGGCCCACCGCGTAGAAGAACAGCAGCACAAGCGCCAGCCCCGCCGCCGCCCCCGCCGTCCAGCTCCGCGGCATCCGGCCCGAAAGGACGACGGCGCTGATCTTCTCCGTGACGGACGCGTACGTGTGGCCGGGCCGGACGACGGGCGGTCGCGGGGTCACGGCGAAAGCTCCGGATTGGGATTCACGAGCCGCGCCAGGTACGTCGTGCGCGGCCGGGTGTTGAGTTCCGCCAGGACCCCGTAGTTCAGCGGCGACCGCTTCCGCCGGGACACTTCCGTCTCCGGATCGCCCGCGTCGCCGAAGACGATCGCCCGCGTGGGACAGGCGGCCTGGCAGGCCGTGACCACCTCGCCGTCGCGGATCCGGCGGCCCTCCTTGCGGGCCTCGATTCGCGCCCGGTTGATCCGCTGGACGCAATAGGTGCACTTCTCCATAACCCCGCGGCTCCGGACGGTGACGTCGGGATTCCAGAGGAGCTGGAGGACCGGCGTGCGCGTGTCCGCGTACTGAAAGAAGTTGAAGCGGCGCACCTTGTAGGGGCAGTTGTTGGAGCAGTAGCGCGTCCCGATGCACCGGTTGTAGGTCATCTCGTTGAGCCCTTCCCCGCTGTGGCTCGTGGCCGCCACGGGGCAGACGACCTCGCAGGGGGCCTTCTCGCAGTGCTGGCAGAGCATCGGCTGGAAGTGCATCCGCGGGTTCTCGGGCGACCCTTCGTAGTAGAGGTCGATGCGGAGCCAGTGCATCTCCCGGCTGCGCCGGACCTCCTCCGGCCCCACCGCGGGAACGTTGTTTTCCGCCTGGCAGGCGACCACGCAGGCGTTGCAGCCCGTGCAGGCGCTGAGATTGATCGCCATCCCCCACGCGTAGGGCTCGCTTTGGAACTCCGGATACAGGGATTCCTCCGGTCCCGGAGCCGGCGCGGCTTCCCGCGCGAAGTCCGGATTCCGCCGGAACTCCTCGAGGGTCGCGCGCCGCACGATCGGCCGCCCGTGAAGAAGGTGGTGGCCCTGCGTCGTCGCCGGGGCAACGCGGGCGCCCGTCCTGCGGAGCTCGAGGTCCGCCCCCACCCACGGGGCCTCGGACGTCCGGAGGACATAGGCGCTGAACCCCCGGCCCGTGCCGACGCGTCCCGCCCGGCGCCGCCCGAATCCCAGATGAAGCGTCACCGTCCCCTCGGGATGGCCCGGCTGGACCCACACCGGACCCGTCACGGCGCGCCCTCCCCGGCGAAGCTCCACGACGTCCCCCGAAGAAAGCCCGAACCGCCACGCCGTGGCCGGCCCGACGACGGCGGGGTTCTCCCAGGTAAGCTTGGAAATCGGCTTCGGAAGCTCCTGAAGCCAGGCGTTCGCGGCGAACCGCCCGTCCCACACCGACGGATCGGGACGGAAGACGACCTCGAGCCCGGAGCCGCTCCGCGCCGCGACGCCGGGGACGAAATCCTCCCTCGGACGGACGTCGCGCGGCGCGGCCGCCGTTCCCGGCACCACGCCCTTCTCGAGCGCGGCGCGCCAGCGTTCCTCGAACGCGTCCGGCCCCCACCGCGCGCGCCATGCGGCCCGGACCCGGTCGTAACCGGACGGAGCCGGCCGCGCCCGAAGGGCCGCCACCACCTCGAGCGCCGAACGGCCGCCGGTGAGAGGCGAAATCAGCGGCTGCTGGATCGTCGCGGTGCCGTCGAACGCCCGCGCGTCGCCCCACGTCTCCAGCGGATGCGCCTCCGGAAGGTGCCAGAGACAATGAGCCGAGGTCTCGTCCTCGTAAACTCCCAGACGGACGCTGAACGGAACGCGCCTCAGGGCTTCGGCGAAGTCGAGGTCCGCGGGAGCGTTGTAGACGGGATTTCCTCCGAGAAGGACGAGCACCTCCACGCGTCCCGCGCGCATTTCCTCGACGAGCCTCCCCAGCGCTTCGGGACCCCGGTCGAAAGGCCGCTCGGGCGCCTCGATGTAGTTCACCGTGCGTCCCCGATTCCCCAGCCGGACGTTGAGGAGGTGAACGAGCGCGTGTACCTCCGGCGGCTGCGAAGGACCGGCCAGGAGAACGCACGCCCCCGCCCGGCGGCGCAGGTCCCGGGCGATCGCGCGCACCTCGTTCGAGGCGGCGTCGCCGTCCCCCTCGGCCGGGCCCAGCTGCGCCGCCAGCGCCGCGGCGAAGCCGGCGATGTCGCGCGCCCGCAGCGGAAAGCGGTGATCGGCCGCCGCCCCCGTGCCGGTCGGGGTGCTTTCGAGGACGTACAGCCGGTTGAATCTTTCGGGAGCGTGCCGGCGGGCCATGAAGTCGCGGGCGTACCGGACGGGATGGGCGCCCCCCGTCAGGAAGTCCGCGTCGAGCGAGACGACCACGTCCGCCCGAAGAAAGTCATAGACCGGCGCGACCTCCTGGCCGAAGGCGAGCCGCAGGCCCTGCCGGGCCGCTTCATCCTCCGCGGGTTCGTAGGCATACCAGCGGGCTTCGGGAAATTCGCGCCGCAGCTCCTCGATTTCGGCCGCCAGCGTGGGAGACGTCGTCTGCTCGCTCAGAAGGCGCAGCCCCCGCCCCCCGCGGGCGCGCTGGGCCTCCAGGGCCGCCCCCGCCTCCTCCAGAAACGCCGACCAGGTGCCGATCTGGCCCCGCCGGAGCGCCGCCTGGGAGCGCTCCGGGTCGTACAGGGACAGAAGCGACGCCTGGGCGAACGCGTCCGTGGCGCCGAGGCTGGCCGGATGGTCCGGATTGCCTTCGACTTTGGTGGGACGCCCCAGGTGGCTTTCCACCAGAACGCCGAGGGCGCGCCCGTGAAGCGTCAGCGCCGTGGCGAAAAAGAGAGGCTTCCCCGGAAGGAACGCCTCGGGCGGGTGGACGTACGGAAGGATCGGTTCCGAAGGGGGCTTCCCGCACCCCGCCGTCCCGGCCAGGGCGAACGACGCCCCCAGGAAGGCGAGGAACTCCCGCCGGCGCGGGCCGCCCTCGGGGTCCGGAATGAACTCCCGCCCCTCGGGCCGCCCGGCCCGCTCGTCGAACGTCCTCCAGAACACCGGACCGCGCGGATCGTCGCTCATCGGTGACAGACCGAGCAATCCCGGGGCTTGCGGATTCCGTACTCACGAACCAGCGCCCGGCCGCGGGCCTCCTGATCCTCGGGCGGCTCCCAGTCCATGTCGAACACGGCTTCCCGCGGGCGCACGTACCGTTCGGGACGTTCGTGGCAGTCGAGGCACCATTTCATGAACAGAGACTCGGTCTTCCAGATCAGCGGCATCTCGTCCACCCGTCCGTGGCAGGTCGAACAGCCGATTCCCTGGCGGACGTGAATCGAGTGGTCGAAGTAGGCGAAGTCCGGAAGATCGTGCACGCGGTTCCAGGCGATGGGCCGCCCCGTCGCGAAGCTCTCCCGCACGGGAGCCAGGAAGGGGCTTTCGGCCCAGACCTGCGCGTGGCAGTTCATGCACGTGCGGGTCGAAGGCATGCCGGCGAAAGGGCCTTCCTCGACGCCCGGGTGGCAATACCGGCAGTCGATCCCCAGGCCGCCCACGTGGTGAGCATGGCTGAACTGGACGGGTTGCTCGCGCGCGACGTAGACGCCCGTGGAATACGGCGCGTTGTACAGAAACGCGCCCGCCCCGAACGCCGCGGCCACCATCAGGAGCGCTCCGAACACGCTCGCCTTGGCGACCGGGTTCAGGGCGGGGTGAAAAACCTGGGCCATGAGGTTCCCTCCGGCGGGCCGATCCGGTCGCCGTCGAAACGGCTGAGCCCCGGCGGAGGGAAACGTTATGAGCGCCGCCGGCCCCCTTGCGGAATCGAGCCGGAGGCTCGACGCGGGCGGCGCGGCGGCGAACCGGCGAATCGCGGACGTCCGCTCAGGCCTTCCCTTCCTCGTACGCGGGGTGCAGGTGGACGGGCTGCTGCCTCTTCCGAAACCGCATGTTGAGCAGCTCGACCATGAGCGAGAAGGCCATCGCGAAGTAGATGTACCCCTTGGGAACGTGCTGCCCCAGGCCGTCGGCCGTCAGCATCACCCCGATGAGAAGAAGAAAGCTGAGCGCCAGGATCTTGACGCTGGGATGGCGGTTGACGAAACCGCTGATCGTTCCGGCGAAAACGAGCATCACGACCACGGCGATGAGCATCGCGGCCACCATGACCGGGATCTGGCGCGCCATCCCGACCGCGGTAATGACCGAGTCGAGCGAGAACACGATGTCGAGCGCCACGATCTGGGCCAGGAGGGCCCCGATGGAGGCGCGCCTTCCGTCGCCCTCCCTTCCCCCGTGCGCCCCCTCGAGTTTCTCGTAAATCTCATGCGTGGACTTGGCGATGAGAAAGAGACCCCCGAGCAGAAGGACGAGATCCTTTCCCGTGACGGCATGGGCCGGCAGCGGAATCGTGAAAAGCACCGTTTTGTCCAGTTTCATCACCCAGGAAATCGCGAAGAGGAGCGCCAGTCTCGCCACGAGCGCCAGCCCCAGGCCGAACCGGCGGACCTTCGCCTGCTGATCGGCCGGCAGCCGTCCTGCAAGTATCGAGATGAAAACGACGTTGTCGATTCCGAGCACGATTTCCATCACGGAGAGCGTGAGAAGCGCCACCAGCGCGTCGGCCGTCAAAAGTTCATCCATGCTGTGTCCCTCCTGCGCGCCGAGTATAGCTCATCCCCCTGTCCGGCTTCCTGAACATCGGCTCGGTCTCCCTTCCCCCGCGGGCGATCCCGTCGATTTCCCGGCCACAAAATGCGCCTCCCGGGCTTTATCCTGCGGGAACTGAAGCCTATGAGAACGCCGATGACCGATTTCGTTTCCCCTTGCAAGGGGCGTCCTTCCCGGCGCACGTTTCTGACGGTGAGCGCCTGGGGCCTGGGAAGTCTCGCGGCGCCGAAACTTCTCCGGGCGCGCGCGCGGGGGGCCAATCCCCGGGCGTCGGTCCTCTTCGTCCACCTGGCCGGAGGGCCTTCGCATCTGGAGACGTACGACCCCAAGCCCGACGCTCCGATCGAAATCCGCGGCCCCCTGGGCACCGTGCGCACGAGCCTGCCCGGCGTCCGCTTCGGGGAGCTCCTTCCCGAGCAGGCGCGCGTCGCCCACCGCCTCGCCGTCGTGCGCTCCGTCGCCCACGACCAGACGCAGCACGCCGGCGGCGACCACATCATCCAGACCGGCGTCCCGCTGCGCCGGGCCGCGGGGGACGACGAGGCCGCGCCCGAGGCCCCCGCGGTCGGATCCTTCGTGGCCCGGTTCCGCGGATCCGGCGTCCGCGGACTCCCGGCGTATGTCGCCGTCCCGCGCGCCGACCGGTTCGCCGGCCCGCATTTCCTGGGCGCGGCGTACGCTCCCTTCGAGACCGGCGGATATCCGGAAAGCGACGGGTTCCGTGTCCCCGCCCTGGTCCTGTCCAAGTCGCTCGATCGCCGTCGGCTCGAAGAACGCCTGGCGCTGCGGCGCCGCCTGGAGGAGGGCCGCCTCCTCGACGATCCTCGAGGGGTGGCCGAAGGCATGGACCGGTTCGCCGAGCAGGCCTTCGAGATCCTGGCCACCGGACGCGCCGAACAGGCCTTCAACATCCATGCGGAAGACCGCGCCGTGCGCGAACGCTACGGACGGACTCACTTCGGCCAGTGCCTTCTTCTGGCCCGCCGCCTCGCGGAGGCCGGAGTCCCGTTCGTCACGGTCCGCGACCCCGGGTGGGACCACCACGCCGACCTTGTCCGCGGCATGCGCGACCGCATGCCCCCCGTGGATCGCGCCCTCGCGGCGCTCGTCGCCGACGTCTACGAACGCGGGCTCGATCGCGACATCTTGATCGTGGTGACCGGGGAATTCGGACGCACCCCGCGCATGAACGCCGATGGCGGCCGGGACCATTGGCCCGGGGCCTACAGCGTCGTCTTCTCCGGAGGGGGCCTCAAGGTCGGCCAGATCGTCGGGGCCACTACGCGCGACGGAGCGTCTCCCGCCTCCGACGCCTACGGGCCCCAGGATGTCCTGGCGATGATCTATCGCCACATGGGCATCGATCCGGGCGCCACGGTGGAGGACGCCCTCGGCCGGCCGATTCCCCTCCTGGAGCGCTGCCGCTTCATCCGGGAACTGCTCTGATCGGCCGCCTCCACCGTTCCACGGACGAAACCCATGGCGGACCCAACGTGCCGGAAACGGAACGCCTGCGCCTCGTCGTGCGCCCTCCTCGCCTGAGGACAACCCCTCTGATATGATTGGTCCGGCTTTTGCGGCCCAGGAATCGGCCGATGCCCTACGAAACCGACGCCCTGTCCCCGACGCTCCGTCAGCAGGAAGCCTTTCTCGCGCTGGCGGAAACGCTTCCGGTTCTGATCGCCCTCATCCAGGGCGACAAGCTCGTCTACGTCAATCCCGCCGGGTGCGCCATGCTGGGGTATCCGCCCGGATACTTCGTGGGACGGAACTTCTGGGAGGCCGTCTCGCCGGCCGATCAGGAAGCGGCCCGGGAGCGCGGGCGCGCGCGGCAGGCGGGAGTTCCCCAGCCCCGCCGGTTCGTTGAGCGCCTCCGCCATGCCGACGGCCGCGACGTCTGGATCGATTACTCCGTGGACCTCCTCACGCTGGACGGGAAGATCACCACGCTCGTGACCGGCCAGGACGTCACCGAGCGGCGCCGCATGGAGGACGAGCTTCGCCGAAACGAGGAGCTCTTCCGGAGCGCCTTCGAACATGCGGCCGCCGGAAAGGCCCTCATCGGATCGGACGGACGCTTTCTCCGCGTGAATCCCTCCCTGTGCCGCATGGTCGGGCTTTCGGAAGAGGAGGTCCTCGCCTCGCCCGTCGAGGCCCTGATTCATCCCGAGGAGCGCGAAGCGATTTTCCGCCTGGTCACCGGTCTGCTGACATCGGGCCGCCCGTCGGCCTCCCGGGAAACCCGCCTGATCCGCAAGGACGGCCGCCCCGCCTGGGCGCTGCTGAACGTCACCCGCGTGGGGAGCGAGGAGTGCTGCGTCCCCCACCTCCTGGTCGAGTTCCACGACGTCACCGAGCGCCGCGAGGCCGAGCGGCTTCTGAAGGAAAGCGAGGCCCGCCTGGCGGAAGCCCAGCGCATCGGCCGCCTGGGAAGCTGGGAGTGGGACGTCGCGCGCGACCGGATTCTCTGGTCGGAGGAAATGTACCGGCTCTTCGACATCGACCCGTCCGAGTTCCGCCCGTCGTACGAGGGCTACTTGTCGCTCCTTCACCCGGACGATCGCCCGAGGGCCGCGCGCGTCGTGGAGGAAGCCTTCCGGACGGGACTGCCCTTCGAGTTCGAGCATCGGATCCTCCTGAAGGACGGACAGCTCCGACGCATTCGGGGCCGAGGCGAAGTCTTCCGAAACGACCGCGGAGAGATCGTCCGGATGGCCGGCACCGGACAGGACGTGACGGAGCTGCGGCGGGCGGAAGAAGCCTTGCGGGAGAGCGAGGAGCGTTACCGGGCCCTCGTCGAACACGCCCCCCAGGCCATCGTCGTGGGCGACGCCGACACGGGGAAGTTCGTGGAGGTGAACCCCCGCGCGCTGGCGCTTTTCGGAATGTCCCGCGATCAGCTCCTGGCGATGGGGCCGGAGGACTGCTCCCCCCCGTTCCAGCCGGACGGCCGCCCTTCGAGCCGGGCCGCCCGGGACTACATGGAACGGGCCCTCCGCGGCGAGGCCCCGGTCTTCGAATGGGTTCATCGGAACGCCGCGGGCCAGGAGATCTACTGCAGAATTCACCTCGCCCGGCTTCCCGCCGCCGGCCGCAACCTCGTCTGCGCCACGATCAACGACGTCACGGACGAAAAGCGCCTCCAGGAGCGGCTCCGTCACCAGGACAAGATGGCCGCCATCGGTCTTCTGGCCGCGGGTGTGGCCCACGAAATCGGAAACCCCCTGCAAGCGCTCTCCATGGCCGCCCAGAGCCTCGACAAACGCCTCTCCGACGACTACGGCCGGCGCAAACTCGCCCTCATCGGAGAGCACATCGACCGCCTTTCGCGGATCGTGCGCCAGATGAGCGATCTCGCCCGCCCGCAGAACGCGCAGGCCGCGACCTGCGATCTCAACGCCGCGATCCGCCGCGCCCTGGAAGTGGTCCGCTACGACCGGCGGTCCCGGGAGGTCGAGTTCGTCTTCGATCTGGCTCCGGACGCTCCCGCCGTCACCGCCGTGGAGGATCAGCTGACGCAGGTATTCCTGAACCTCGCGTTCAACGCCCTGGACGCCATGATCGCCAATCCCCCGGAACGGCCGCGCCGCCTGCGCGTTTCGACGCGCCGCGAGGACGGCGCGGACGGCCCCCGCGTCCGCGTGGCCTTCGAGGATACCGGGCCGGGAATCCCCGAGGCGCTGCGACACCGCCTCTTTCAGCCCTTCTTCACCACCAAGGACGCCGGTCGCGGCACGGGGCTGGGACTCTCGGTGAGCGACCGGATCGTCGTGGAGCACGGCGGCCGCCTTCGCTTCGAACCGGCCGAAGCCGGCGGCGCGCGCTTCGTCTTCGAACTTCCCGCCCGGGAGGGCCGATGAAGCTGCGCGTGCTCGTGGCGGACGACGAAGCGGCCATCCGCGCGGAGCTCGAGGAAGCCCTTCAGGAGGCCGGCTTCGAGACGCGCGCGGTGGCCGACGGGCGGGCCGCCGCCGAGGCGGCGATGGAAACCTCGTTCGACCTCTGCGTCAGCGACATCCGCATGCCGGGCCTCGACGGAATCGAGCTCCTCAAGCGCCTGGCGCAGGTGAGCCCCGAAACGATGGTGCTCCTCATGACCGCCCACGCGGATCTCGGAACGGCCATCGACGCCCTGCGGCACGGCGCCGTGGATTACCTCCTGAAGCCCTTCCGCCTGGAGGAGCTCCTGGCCAGGATCCGCCGCCTGGCCGAACACCGCGCGCTCGTCCTGGAAAACCGGAATCTCCGGCGGCTCGTCGAAGCCGCGGCGGGGGCGACCGCGATCCGGATGGTCGGAGAAAGCCCCGCCATGAAGAAGGTGCTCGAGACGGTGGATCGGGTCGCGCCGCTTCCGAGCAGCGTGCTCATCTCCGGAGAGAGCGGCACCGGCAAGGACCTCGTCGCGCGCGCTCTTCACGAGCGCAGCGGGCGCGCCCGCGCGCCGTTCGTCCCCATCAACTGCGCCGCCATCCCCGAAGCGCTTCTGGAAAGCGAGCTTTTCGGCCACGTGCGGGGCGCCTTCACCGGCGCCGTGGAAGCCAAGGAGGGACTCCTCAAGACGGCCGGCGACGGGACGGTCTTTCTCGACGAGCTGGGAGAAATGCCGCTCCCTCTGCAGGCCAAGCTCCTGCGGGCCCTCGAAAGCCGCGAGATCCAGCCCGTCGGCTCCACCCGCCGCGTCCCCGTCCAGGCCCGCTTCGTGGTGGCCACGAACCGCGACCTCCGCGCCGAAATCCGCGCGGGACGCTTCCGCGAAGATCTCTACTTCCGCCTCGCGGTGGTCGACATCCGCGTGCCGCCGCTTCGCGAACGCCGGGAGGATATCCCCCTCCTGGCGAACCATTTCCTCGAGAAATACGCCCGCGAACTGGGACGCCCGGTCCGAGGAATCTCCCGCGAGGCGCTGCGGCGGCTGGCGGGACACGACTGGCCCGGAAACATCCGCGAGCTGTCCAACGTCGTCGAGCGCGCCGTGATCTTCGCCTCCGGCGAGGAGATCGTCCCCGCGGATCTTCCCGAGCCGATCCGCGGCGCCGTCCCCCGGGACCCCGAACTGCCCGTCGACCTCCGGCAGGCGACCCGCGCGTTCGAACGCGCCCATATCCTGCGCGTCATCGAGCAGTGCGGGGGAAACAAGCGCAAGGCCGCGCGCCTCCTGGGCCTGGGAACCACGTCCCTTTACCGCAAACTGGGAGCCTCCGAGTAGAACCCGGCGCCTTCCCGCCTTCGGAACGCGCGCCGCGATTCCGTCCCGATTTCGGTCCGCCCCGGGGAGGCGTGCAGGCGGCGCTTCGATGGCACGGCGGTTGCTCCCTCCTTCCGCGGAACGCCCCGCGCGTTCCGGAAAGGAGAGCCCCCAATGACCCTGAAGGCGGCGACGGCGTTGCTGGCCGCGGCCTCGCTGGCGGGGTGCGGAAAGTCGGAAGCGGCGGCGCCGACTCCCGCCCGCCCCGAAGACCGCATCGCTCGAGGAAAGTACCTGGTCGAGACCATCGGCTGTTCCGATTGTCACACGCCGTTCAAGATGGGATCCGCCGGGCCCGAGAAGGATCTCTCCCGCTATCTCTCCGGCCACCCCGAAACGGTCCGTCTGAGCGCCCCGCCCGCGGTCCCGCCGCCGTGGTTCATGGTCATGGACGCCACGGGAACCGCCTTCGCCGGCCCCTGGGGCGTCTCCTATGCGGCCAATCTCACTCCCGACGTCAACACCGGACTTGGATTGTGGACCGAGGACATGTTCCTTCGCGCCCTCCGGGAAGGAAAACATTGGGGACAGTCCCGTCCCATCATGCCGCCGATGCCGTGGGATGCCTACCGCCACCTGACCGACGAGGATCTCAAGGCCGTCTTCGCCTACCTTCGAAGCATCCCGCCGGTGGTCAACCACGTGCCGGACTATCAGCCTCCTCCGACGAAGAAAGACGAATAGATCCCCATACCCTACACCCCGCAGGAGCCCCCGGGAACACCCTCCCGGGGGCTTCTCCCTCTTCTGATCGGCGTCCGACGCCGCCCTGGGCTCCGAAGTGCCGGCATGCCAAAACCCGAATCCTCGACCTCGAAGCGTTCCGGAATCGGGACGCCGCCCCGGCCGCCCGCGATGGGGTCGGATGTGGCATGGGCTTTGCTCTAGCCGTTCCCTCGAAGGGCAAGAGGGATGGGCATGAACGCGCATCTTCGTCGAGCAATCGGTTCGTTCCTTGTCCTGGCGGCGGTCGGCGGCGTCGCGGCCGGACTGGCCGCCTGGAAGGCGCAGGCGAAGCGCCACGCCGAAGCGGCGGGCGCCCATCTTCCCGAACCC
>DATLZA010000112.1 GCA_035574235.1 Planctomycetota bacterium
GCCCGGAAGGTCCGCACCGCCGCGTCGTCCAGCCGCGTCGCCCCCGGCGTCGCCACGAAGAGGGGACCCCGGCGGTTCTGAACGGCGTTCCGCGCCGCCGCGTCGTCCCAGAGCGGAATCCCGGCCGCCCGCGCCGCCTCGAGCGGCTGCCTCCGCGCCGCCTGCCGAAGCGCCAGCGCCGCCCGCGGCGCCGTGTTCGGCACGTCCTCCCCCAGGACCAGGACGGCGTCCGCCCGTTCGAGGTCCCGAAGCGACGCGGACCGCGCCGGACCGCGCCGAAGGATCTCGAGCGCCCGGGCCGCCAGGCGCGCCTCCGCGCCCGACACGCCTCCGAAGAAGCGTTCCGCCCCCACGAGCGCCCGCAGCGCGAAGTTCGCCTCAAGCGACGCGCGGGGCGACCCGATCCCCAGGACCTTCCGGTCGGGGCCCAGACCGGGCGCCAGCCGCGCGAGCGCCTGCTCCCGGCTCACGACCTCCCCGGCCGCCCCGCGCGCCGGCCTCAGGCGCGGGCGCCGGATCCGCGCCGGATCGTTGACGAACTCGTACCCGAAACGGCCGCGGTCGCATAAAAAGTAGCCGTTCACTTCGCCGTTGTACCGGTTCACGACCCGGCGCACTTCTCCGGAGCGCTCCGAAACGGACGTGTTGCATCCCGCGGAGCAATGCACGCACACCGAGGGCGCGCTCTGGAGATCCCACTTGCGCGCGTAGTGGCGGCGCAGCGTCTTGTCCGTGAAGACGCCCGTGGGACAGACCTCGACGAGGTTTCCGCTGAACTCGCTTTCGAGCGTGCCGTCCTCCGCGCGGCCGAAATAGACCCGGTCGTGGAAGCCGAAGACGTCGAAATCCCGGCCGCCCGCATAGTCGCGGTAGAAGCGCACGCACCGGTAGCACTGAATGCAGCGGTTCATTTCGTGATGGATGAAGGGACCCAGGTCCTGGTTCCGGTACGTCCGCTTCCGGAACCGGTGGCGCCGGACGACGTGCCCCGTCATCACCGTCATGTCCTGCAGGTGGCACTCGCCGCCCTCGTCGCAGACGGGACAGTCGTGCGGATGGTTGAGCATCAGCCACTCGATGACCGCGGCGCGGAAGGCGCGCGCGTCGGGATCCTCGATCGAGAGGCGGGTGCCGTCCCGCGCGGGCGTCATGCACGCCATCACGATCCGGCCGGTGCGGTCGTGTTCGTCCCGGAACACCTTCACCGCGCACTGGCGGCAGGCGCCCACGGATCCCAGGGCGGGATGCCAGCAGAAGTACGGCAGATCGAGCTTGAGGGAAAGGCAGGCGTGAAGGAGGTTCTGCTCCCCGTCCACGTCGTAGGACCGCCCGTCGATCCACACGCGCGCCATCCCACCGCCCTCCTCACGCCCGCCACGGACAGCCCCGGCGCGCGACGTGATCCTCGAAGACGTCCCGAAACAGACGCAGCCCGGCCGCCAGCGGCTCCGCCGCTCCCGGCGCCAGCGCGCAGTACGTCAGGCCCGGACCGAGGAACCGGGCCTGCCGCTCCAGGGTGTCGAGATCCTCCGGCCTCCCGTCGCCCCGTTCGAGCGCCTCGAGGAGCCGGGCCACGCGGGGCAGTCCCTCCCGGCACGGCGTGCACCAGCCGCACGACTCGCGGGCGAAAAACGCCTCGAGATTCCTCAACACCCCCACGGGACACGTGGCTTCGTCCACGACAATCAGAGTCCCCGTCCCCAGGCGGCTTCCGGCCTTCTGCACGGACGAATAATCCAGAGGCACATCGAGCGCGTCCGGACCCAGGAAGGCCGTCGAGGCGCCGCCCGGCAGAAACGCCCGCAGGCGAAGACCGTCCCGGAGCCCGCCGGCCCGGTCGTAGATGATCTCCCGCGCGGAGGTGCCCATCGGAAGCTCCCAGGCCCCCGGACGCCGCAACTTTCCGCCGGCCCCGTAGATCTTCGTGCCGCCGTCCTCCGTCCGGCTCAGGGACTTGAACCACGCCGCGCCCCGCTCGACGATGTGCGGGACGTTGCACAGGGTTTCCACGTTCTGGACGATCGTGGGTTTTCCCCAGAGACCGAAGGTCTGCGGAAAGGGCGGCTTCGAACGGGGCGTCACGCGACGGCCTTCGAGGGAGTTGAGAAGCGCCGTCTCCTCGCCGCACATGTATCGCCCCGCGCCGGTGTGAAGCGTCAGGTCGAACCGGAAGCCGGAGCCCCCCAGGTTCGGCCCCAGCCGGCCCGCCGCGTACGCCTCCGCGATGGCCCGCTCGAGGATGCGCGCGGCGCGCCGGTACTCCCATCGGAGAAAAATGAACCCCACCTCGGCCTGGATCGCATAGGCGCTCAGGATCATGCCCTCGATCAGCTGATGCGGGTCCCCTTCGAGGAGCAGCCGATCCTTGAACGTCCCGGGCTCCATCTCGTCCGCGTTGGCCACGAGGTACTTGGGCCGGGGCGCGTCCGGCCCCAGGGGGACGAAGCTCCACTTCTGCCCGGTCGGAAATCCCGCGCCTCCGCGACCCCGCAGACCCGACGCGCGCACCACCGCCTGCACCTCCTCGGGGCTCATTTCCCGCAGGGCGCGCTCGGCGGCGCGGTAGCCCCCGGCGCGCTCGTAGGCGGTCAGGTCCGGCGGCTCTCCGCCGGGCCGAATCCGGGCGGTCAGCGGCGTTTCGGTCACGGCCCGTTCCCCCCGCCCGCCAGAAGGCCGTCCACCGCCTCTTCGGTCAGATCCGTGCGAAGTTCTTCCCCGTCCAGGAGCGCGGGGGCGCGGTCGCAACAGCCCAGGCAGGCCACCGGCAGGAGCGTGAAGCGCCCGTCCGGCGTGGTTTCCCCGAGGCGCACGCCGAGGTTCGTCTCCAGGCGTTCCCGGAGGCGGTCGGCCCCGAGCATCCAGCACACGACGCTGTCGCAGAGCAGAAGGACCCGGCGTCCGACCGGGCGCCGGAACAGGAGGCTGTAACACGTCGCCACCGCGTCCAGCTCGTGATGCGACATCCCCAGGAGGTCCGCGACCTCGCGGAGTTCGGCGTCGGGAACCCAGCCGCGGGACTTCCGCACGATCTTGAGCGCCTCGATTCCCGCGGCCCGGCGGGTCGGAGCGCGGGCCGCCTCCCGCTCGATCTCCGCGCGCTCTTCGGGCGTCAGGCTCATCGATCCACCTCTCCCAGGACGAAATCGATGCTGCCGAGGATGGACAAAAGATCGCTCACGAGATGGCCCCGGCTGATGTGGGGCACCATCTGGATGTGCGGGAACGAGGGCATGCGGGAGCGGACGCGGTAGGGAAGGGGCGATCCGTCGCTGATGAGGTAATAGCTCTGGATCCCCTTGCTCCCCTCGGTGGGCCGGGCGGCCTCTCCCGGCGGGACGACGGGCCCCCAGCTCACGTTCAGAAAGTGGGCGATCAGGGTTTCGATGTCGCGCAGCGTCCGTTCCTTGGGGGGCGGGCAGGCGAGCGCGTGGTCCGCCATCGTCGGCCCCGGAGGCAGGTCGCGCAGGCACTGCTCGACGATGCGCAGGCTCTGGCGCATCTCCTCCACGCGGACGAGCGCGCGGTCGTACCCGTCCCCGCGAGAGGCCACGGGGATCTCGAAGTCGTAGCGCTCGTAGCCGGAGTACGGGCGCCGCCGGCGCAGGTCCCACGCCAGTCCGCAGGCCCGCAGGCCCGGGCCGGTCACGCCCCACTCCACCGCCTCCTCCAGGCGGTACGCTCCGATGCCGCGGGTGCGCGCCTGAAAGATCCGGTTGCCCAGGACCATGGCGTCGTACTCCCGCAGGCGGGTGGGCATCCGGCGGACGAAGTCGCGCACCCGGTCCGTCCATCCCTCGGGCACGTCCTGCGCGACGCCTCCGATCCGGAACCACACGGGATGCATGCGCGCCCCGCAGAGGCCCTCGACCAGATCGAAAATCTCCTCCCGGTCCGTGAACATGTAGAAAACGGGCGAAAGCTGCCCCACGTCCTGCGCGAAGGTTCCGTACCAGACGAGATGGCTCGCGATGCGGAAGAGCTCCGCCGCCAGAACCCGCAGGACCTGCGCGCGCTCCGGCACCTCGATCCCGGCCAGGCGCTCGACCGCCAGGACGTACGGAAACTCGTTGAGGACGCCCGCCAGGTAATCCACCCGGTCCGTGTAGGGCAGAAACGTGTGCCACGACTGACGCTCCCCCATCTTCTCCACGGCGCGGTGGTGAAAACCGATGTCGGGCACGATGTCGAGGATCTCCTCGCCGTCGAGCTGGAGGACCAGCCGGAGCACTCCATGAGCTCCCGGATGCTGCGGCCCGAGGTTGAGGAAGAGAAACTCCGTCTCGCCGCGGCCGGCGGCCAGCCCCCATTCCTCGGGCCGGAAGCGCAGCGCCTCCTCGTCCTCCCGGCGCCGCGCCTCGTCCAGCGAGAAGGGCGGAAGCTCCGTGGCGCGGGCCGGGTGCTCCTTGCGGAGCGGATGGCCGCTCCAGGTCCGCGGCATGAGAAGCCGCCGGAGATGCGGGTGGCCCTCGAACCGGATCCCGAACATGTCCCAGACTTCCCGCTCGTACCACGAGGCCGACGGCCAGAGATCGGCGACCGACGGCACGGACGGAAAGGTCCCCTGGAGCGGAACTTTGAGCCGGAGGTCCTCATTGCGCTCGAAGGACACCAAGTGGTAGACGATCGTGAAATCGGACGCCGCCGGACTGGGCCGGTTCCGCCGCGCCCGTTCGTCCACGGCGGTGAGATCGAAGAGCATGGGGTACGGCCGCTCGACGCCGCGCTTGAGAAAGGCCAGCGCCTCGCGGATCCGCGCGGGCGGGACCCACAGCGTGAGAATCCCGTCCTGCGTCTCCTGAAGCGAAAAGGCGTCGGGTCCGAACCGCGCCCGCAGGGATTCCAGGATCTCCGGACCTGGCGTCACGGCGCCCTCAGAGAACGTCGGGGGAAGGGAATGTCGTGGCGGCCTGACGCCCGGCGCGCTTGAGGTCCCGCAGCGACGGCCGCGGGGAACGTTCGGGACCCGGCGGTCCCACGACCCGTCCCAGCGGGCGCGGCTCCCGGCCCACGGCTTCCCTCAGGAGAAGCAGCCCCTCGATCAGGGATTCCGGCCGCGGCGGGCAACCCTGGACGTAGACGTCCACGGGGAGGAACGTGTCCACGCCCTGGACGACGCTGTACACGTCGTACATGCCTCCCGAGTTGGCGCACGAACCCATGGAGATGACCCACCGCGGCGCCATCATCTGCTCGTAAAGCCTGAGAATGGGCGCCGCCATCTTGACGAAGACGGTCCCGGCGACCACCATGACATCCGCTTCCCGCGGCGTGCTTCGGATGACCTCGGAGCCGAAGCGCGCCAGGTCGTAGCGGCTCGTGAGGCTCGTGGCCATTTCCACGTAGCAGCAGGACAGACCGAAGTTGAAAGGCCAGAGCGAGTTTTTCCGCCCCCAGGCCACGAGATCCTGAAGGCGTCCCAGCAGAACGTGACGCCGCACCGCCTCCTCGGCGGAAGGCGCCGCTCCGGGACGGGCTTCCGCCGACGGTCTGCGCTCCAGGAGCATGGATCCTCCCTTCCCCCTTACCAGGACCGCGCCGCGCGATGCGCCTCCAGGGCGCCGGCCCGGACGACGTACGCGAGCGCCAGCGCCAGGAGAGCCACGAACACTCCCATCGCCGCGGCGCCGGCGGCGCCCGCCTCGCGCGCCCCCGCCGCCCAGGCCACGAGAAACGCCGCCTCGAGGTCGAAAATCACGAAGATCATCGCCACCGGGTAGAACCGCACCGAGAACGGCACCCGCGTCGAGCCGGTCGGCGCCACGCCGGACTCGTACGGCTCTCCCGCGGCCCGCGCCTCATGACGCTCGCCCAGCGCCCGCGAGAGAACCAGGAAGAGGCCGACGAGGGCCGATGCCGCCGCGAGGTAGATGCCCAACGCCGCCAGCTCCATGGCCTCGCCGCCCCTCCGACCGGTGTATGGACGCCGGCCCGGAAAGAACGTTATGAAGCACCCGCCCGGCCCCATAACACGCCCCTGGGCCCCGGGGTCAGGGCGGGGCATGGATGTCGGCCCGACGCCCGCGGCGATCGAGATCGAAGACGTCCATAAGATCCTGGGCGGCCGGGTCGTCCTGGCCGGACTCTCCCTCCGAGTGCCCCCTCGCGAACGGCTCGGAATCCTCGGACGCAGCGGCTCCGGAAAAACGGTTCTCCTCAAGCACGTCGTGGGCCTGCTGCGTCCGGACCGGGGCAAGATCCGGGTGGAGGGAATCGACGTCGGTTCCGGGGATCCGACCGCTCTGCGGGCCGCGCGCGCGAAAGTGGGGTACCTGTTTCAGAGCGCGGCGCTTCTGAACTCGCTGACGGTCTTCGACAACATCGCCCTTCCGCTGCGCGAGGGCGGCGGGCGAGGCGAAGCCCAAATCCGCGCCGAGGTCCTGGAGGGGCTGCGCCTGGTCGGTCTGGAGCAGGACGCCCACAAGTTCCCGGCGGAGCTGTCGGGGGGAATGAAGAAGCGCGCCGGACTCGCCCGCGCCCTGGTGGGCCGCCGGCGGATTTTCCTCCTGGACGAGCCCACCACCGGCCTCGATCCCGCCGGCGCGACCGAGATCCGGGATCTCATCCGGGACGTCCACGACCGGCTTGAGGCCACGACCGTGTTCGTGACGCACGACATGAACCTGGCCGTCCGGCTTTCGAACCGCATGGCAATCCTGGCCGCCGGACGCATCCATGCGCTGGGCACCCCCGCGGAACTGGCGCGCAGCGACGATCCCCTGGTGCGCGGGTTCCTGGCCGGCGTCTCCGCCCCGGCGGCGTGACGGGCCCCTCTCAGGGTCGGAAGGAGAAGGACCCTCGTTGCGGCGCCTTCGGACGTAACGCTCCGCGAGACGGCCGGCTCTCCGGAGGATTGTGCTCGAACGTCCCCTGATCCCGCTGGACGGCTCTCCGTCCGCGGAGGAAGCCCTGGAGGCCTTTGCCCCGATCCTCCTCCGCCGGGGATCCCGCCCGATCCTGCTGGGACTCGTCCCCGATCCCGCGTACCCGGAAACCGTCGCCCGGCGCCTCGCCGCGCGGGGGCTTCCGGCGCGCGCGCGCGCCGGCGCGGGGCCTCCGGAATCCGCCCTCCCCGCCGTCGCGGACGAAGAAGACGCTTCGCTCCTCCTGTTCCTCGGAATCGATCCGGACGCCCGCGCCGCGCGACGCGTGACGGCTCGGACCCTTCATTCGGTGGCCTGGTTCCCGCCGGAGTGGATCCGGGCCCGGCCGGCGGCGGACAGGATTCTCGCGGCGACGTCGGGCGACTGGGCGCGGATGCAAGGAGGCGTCGGCGAGCTCGCCCGGGCGTTCGGGGCTCGCGTCCTGGTGGCGGGACCGAATCCCGCGGAGCTTTCCGCGGCGGCCGAAGATCTGATGGACCTTCGAATCCCCGTGGAGACGCGGCGCCTCGCGGCTCCTTCCGCACGCGCCGTCTTCGAGATCTGCCGCGAGCGCCCCCCGGATCTTCTGGTCGCCGGAGACGCGCTCGCCCTCGATGTCCTCGGCCGGACGCGACTCCCCGTGGCGATCGCCAGAAGACCATAACGCGTCCGGGGCCCGAAGGATCCGCGCGGAAGGAGAGACACCCTCTTCGGGGGAAAGCTAATCCGTATGGAGAGTGATTCCGCCAAGCCTGGAACGACCGCGGCGGCCAGAGGCGTGCGGCGCAAGACGATCGCCCTGGCGAGCCCCGCTTTCGCTCCCGGTCGGACGCTCCCGCGGGAGTACACCGCGGCCGGAGCCAACGTCTCTCCCCCCCTGGCCTGGGCGGCGCTCCCGGAAGGCACGCGGTCTCTCGCCTTCGTGGCCGAAGATCCGGAAGGCGAGAACGGTCGCGCCGTGACCCATTGGATTCTCTACGACGTCCGCCCCTACGTGGAAGCCCTGGGCGTCCCGCTGACGGGCCTGCCCGAGGACATTCCGCGCGGGGGCGCCGCCCGGGAGCTTCCCGGAGCCCGCCAGGGCCGCAACGACTTCGGACGGCTGGGGTACGACGGTCCGCCGCCCCCCGCGCCCGGGCGCGGGCCGAGACGCTTCTGCCTGCGCATCTACGCTCTCTCCGCGCCGCTGGATCTGCCGGAAGGAGCGACCCGCTCGGAGCTTCAAAGAGCTCTTGAGGGAAAGATCCTGGCTTCGGGCGAGCTCTCCTGCGTCTGCGAATAAGACCGCTACGCCCGGTTCCGGCTCAGCGCGGAGGAGCGTCCCGCCGTCCTTCCGGAAGGAGCGGCGACCGGTTTCTCCTCGAGGCGATGGGGCCGGCAGATGGCCTTGAGCGCCTCCAGCACCTCCTCGCCGGCCGGTCCTCCTCGGCCGTCGAGGCGGCGCACGATGTCGCTGAGCGAGAGCACGCCGACCAGGACACCGCGGCCGTCGACAACCAGGAGCCGGCGAATCTGAGTCGTCTCCATGACCTCGAGCGCCGAGCGCACCTCATCCTCGGGCCGCACCGTCCGCGGATTCCGGGACATGGCTTCCTGAACCGTGATCTCGGACGCCGGGCGGCCGCGCGTGCCCACCGCGATGGCGATGTCCCGATCGGTGATCACGCCGACCGGCCTGCCTTCGCCGTCCACAACCGGCACGAGCCCGCAGTCGTTCTCCCACATCAGCACCGCGGCATGGGCCAGGTTCGCCTCGGGCGAACACGTCTTGGCGCTGGGCGTGCACGCGTCTTTCACCTTCATCGCCTTCCTCCTCCCTGTTCGGATAGAGCTGGAATCCGGATCCGCGCGGTTCGTTCGGGAAGCATCCCCCTCCCCGGCAGGGCGATCCCTCCTCTCCCGACCCCGCCCTCCGCCTTGGCGGCGTGGCTTTTTATAGATCCCCAAACGGCCCGAATGTTACGCGCCGCCGAAGGAGCGAACCCCGCCGCGAGCGCCGCCGCAACGCCCGGGACCGTACAGGATCCACCGGGATGGGAACCGCTGGAGATGGAACCTATGGAGTACACCTACGGCTTCGGGCCCATGACCGGACGACCCGTGACCACGGGCACCCCGCCCTCGTCTTCCCTGCTGCCCGATCTGGCGCGCGGGCTCGGCCGACTTGCGCGCGAGGTCCGCACCGTGGCCGAGGACGGGAAGGCGTGCGTCGAAACGTGGGCCCGCCAGGAACCCGGCTCTTCTCTCCTGGCCGCCTTCCTCTTCGGCGCGCTCTTCACGCTCCTTTTCCGCCGGCGCCGCTGAGCGCCCCCTCCCGTAACAAAGCGGCCGCGCCCGGATCCCTTCCCGCGTGCGGCCCGCACGGCGGGCCCGGGAGGTCGGCCATGCCCAAGCGGTGCGTGAAGTGCGGGAGCGTCTGGACCCTCGACCTGGCGCGCTGCGCGTTCTGCGGCGGTCCGTCGGTGGACCAGCCGGCGCCGCCTCCGGTGGAGCTCCCACCCCCGCGGCGACGGACCTCCGCTCCGGGCCCCGCCTCCGAGCGCGGCGCTCCGCCGTCCCGCGGGCTGCCGGACGTGGACTTCTTCGGCGCCCCTCCGGACTTCCCGATTCTGGCCGGGCTGGCGGCGATCCTGGTCTGCGGAATCCTTCCGGCGACCGTGCTCCTGAGCGGCCATCGCGGGCCCGCGCTGGCGGCCTGCGCGCTTCTCCTGCCCCTGCCCGCGCTCGCCTGGCGGGCCGGATTCCGCGCGGAAAGCCGGGGACGACCGGCCGGTCTGTCTTCCTCGGATGCCGCGCCGGTCGTCCAGACGCTCGGGCTGATCGCGCTGGCCGTGCTCCTGGGCGAGGGCGTCCTCCTCGCCGCCTTCGTGATCTTCGCCTGACCGGCGCGTCCAGCGCGGCGATTCGCCGCCGATGACGGCCGCCTTCGAACGGCGTCTCCAGCCACGCGCGCGTGACGGCCCGCGCCGTGTCCCAATCCAGCAGCCGTTGCCCGAGGGCCAGCATGTTGGCGTCGTTGTGACGCCGGGCCAGGAACGCGCTTCGCCGGTCCCAGCAGACGGCGCAGCGCACCCGCGGAAACCGGTTGGCCGCCATCGCCTCCCCGTTCCCCGAACCCCCGACCACGATGCCGCGTTCATGCCGGCCCAGGCTCACGGATCGCGCCACGGGGCGCACGAACCGCGGATAATCGACCGGCTCCTCCGAAGGCGCCCCGAAATCGGTGACCGCGTGGCCGCGGGCCTCGAGATATCCCCGGAGGCGTTCCTTGTACCGGAACCCCGCGTGATCGGACCCGAGCGCGATCCGCATCCCCACCCGCGAATCACTCCGCCGCCATCACGGCCACCGTGCCCGTCATGCCCTCGCGCTCGTGGTGCGCGCAGTAGTAGCGGTAGAACCCGGGCACGGTGAAGGTCTGGGCATACGTCCCTCCCGGAGGAACGTCGCCCGAGCTGAACGGCCGTGCGGGCGGCGGCACCTCGGCGTTCCGGGGATTCGCGGCACCGGCGGCATCCGTCGAAACCGTATGGGGACGCGAGGAGGCGTTCCTCCAGAGGACCGTCTGCCCCACCCGGATCGTCACCACGCGCGGCTCGAAGGTGTTCGCCGGTGTCATTTCGACCACCGCGACCGGGCGCTCCTTCCCCGTCCCTTCGGCGTCCTGTCCGGCCTCGTCTCCCCGCTCGCACCCGCCGCCGGCCGCGGCCCAAGCGACAACCGCCGAAAGCGCGAAAAAGCGGCGCGCACGCACGTTCATGGCATCCCCGCCGCTAGATCCGCCGGCAGACGGACCGTTACGCGCCGCGCGCCGCCAGTAACGAAACCCCGGGCCCGGGCTCACCCTAACGACCGCCCGCGATCCCCGCCCGGGACTCGCGCGAGGCGCCCGGGCCGGCGAATCCGGTCGCGGCGGATCGGTCGGAAGCGGCGGCGATGCCCTATCGAAAAGTGGGCAAGGGCGACCGGATCTCCGAATACGTCCTGGTCGAGGAGCTCGGCCAGGGCGGCTTCGCGTGCGTCTGGAAGGCGGAGCACAGCCAGATTCCGGGAAAGTACGTCGCCCTCAAGATCCCCAAGAATCCGCAGGGCCTCACCTATCTC
Organism: Planctomycetota bacterium; assembly: GCA_035574235.1. Taxonomy (NCBI): domain Bacteria; kingdom Pseudomonadati; phylum Planctomycetota; species Planctomycetota bacterium. The sequence continues at coordinate 10,965 of DATLZA010000112.1, forward strand.
AAGAAGGAGGCGCTTCTTCAGCACCAGCTCGACCACCCTCACATCGTCAAGACCGTCGGACTCAACGTTCAGGAGGATCCGCCCTATTTCATGATGGAGTGCGTGGAGGGCCGGAACCTCCGGCAGCTCGTCAAAGAGGAGGGCCTCCTCCCGCCCGCCGACGCCATCGAGATCGCCTGCCAGGTCTGCGAAGCCCTCTCGGTCGCCCACGCGCGGGGCATCTTCCACCTGGACATCAAGCCCGAGAACATCCTCGTCCAGAAACGGCCCCGCGAGGAACCCGGGCGCCCGAGGCCCGGCGCCGCGTACTTCGTCAAGATCACCGACCTCGGACTCGGCGCCGACGCGCGCCCGCGGCAGAGCGAGATCCTTCTCTCCCGCCGCGCGTCGGACGAGACCGCCGGCGGCTTCGCCGGGACGCTTTTTTACGCCGCTCCGGAGCGCGTCGCCGGCCGGCCGGGGGACGCGCGCTCGGATCTCTACTCGCTCGGCGTGGTGCTCTACGAAATGCTCACGGGCGCGCTGCCCCTGGGATTGGACCTGCCGAGCGAGCTCAATCCCGTGGTGACGCCGGAACTGGACGCGGCGTGCCGCCGCGCCCTGGCCATCGACGCCGACCGCCGCTTCCGCACCGCCGGCGAGATGGCGGCCCACCTCCGTCAGGCGCGCCAGGCGCTCCTTCTGCGCAAGACGCTCGTGGGGAGGCCGCCCCGCAGGCCCGCGGAGCCGCTCCGGCGAACCCCTCCGGTTTCGCCATAACGCGGTCCCCCCGGCGGGGGTCACCGGGGTGTGGCGATTTTTCGCCTGACGAGGCCTGCCATGCACCCGAACGACCCGCCGGCCATCCTCTTCATCGAAGATAATCCGTTCGACATCGAGCTGACCCTCCGGGTCCTGCGCCAGTGCGGCTTCGGCGACCGAGTGGCGGTCGTCCGCGACGGCGCCGAGGCGCTCGATTACATCTTCGCCACCGGCCGGTATGCGCACCGGCGCATCGAGGATCTCCCCCGCCTCGTCATCCTCGACCTGAAATTGCCCAAGGTCAACGGGCTCCAGGTTCTCCAGTGGATCCGCGCCGACCGGCACACGCGCGACGTGCCCGTCATGATCCTGACCTCGTCCGAAAGCGATCGGGACGTGATCGAGGTCCACAAGCTCGGCGTGGCGGCCTACGTCGTCAAGCCTCTCGAACGGGACGAATTCCTCCAGATCGCCCGCCAGGTCGGCCTGGCTTCGTCCGCGGCTCCGTCCCCGATGCAGCCCCGCCCCGCGTAAGCCGCGTCCGTCAGCGCGCTTTCCTTCCGCGCCCCGAGGCTTTTTCTCCCCCGCCGCCCTCCGACCGCGCTCCGTCCAGCCGCTCCGCCGCCGTTTTCCAGTCCAGATGTCTCAGGAAGGCCCGCACGTAGTCGGCCTTTTTCACTCCGTAATCGATCATGTACGCGTGCTCGAAGACGTCCATGATGACCACGGGGATCGCGCCGGACAGATGCCCCTGGTCGTGTTCGTTGATCCACGCGTTGAGGAGCCGCTCCGTGAGCGGATCGTAGTACGTGACCACCCAACCGATGCCGCGCATGCCCCCCATGGCCTCGACCTCGCGGGTCCACCCCTCGACGCCCCCGAACTGGGCCGCCAGGAGGCCGGCCAGTCGGCTCCCCGCCGGCAGCGGCGCGGGGTTGGGGGCGAGATTGCCGAAGTAGAGCTCGTGCAGGCGAACGCCGTTCCACTCCCACCCGAAACGGCGCTTCAGTTCCGCGAAGGCCGGCGTCGCCCGGCGGTTCTCGCGCCCCATCGTCTCGAACTCCTGCAGGAGCGCGTTGAGGTTCTTCACGTACCCCTGATAGAGCTCGAAGTGGTTCTTGAGCAGCGCGTCGCTGAAACCCTCCATCCCCAGGAGCGAACTGAAGTCCTTCGCTTCGTACGGTTTCATCCTTGCCTTCCTTTGCGATTCAGGGTTCCCGTGCGCCCCGCGTAACGCGCGCCGTTCCGCGGAGTCTACCGGGAGCGGACAACCTGTCAAGGAGGTTCCATGAGCCGAGCCGCCGGACGCGAAGCCCGACTTCCCGAAGAAAGCCCCGGGCCGGTCCGGGGCCGCCGCCGTGGACGGGGCCGCGGCCGCGCGCCGACCCACACCGCATTTCCGGAAGCGATCCGCACGCTCCTGTCCCGCCGTCCCCCCGAGGAGCTGGAGTCCCAGGTCGAGCGGGTGCTCCGCGCCAATGCGAGCGGCCTGACTCTGCTGGGTCTGACGCTCGGCGTCTTCGTCAGCCGCAAATTCTTCGTTCTTCCCGTGGCCGTCTGGACGATGCTCCTGCAGGACGTCCTCGCGCGCGCGGCGCGCGAGCGCTGAGCGGAGCTCAGCGCACGGCCGCTTCCTTCTTCCGCGTGACGATTTCCGGGCCGTCCTTGCGCATCGGCCGCCCGCAGGCGCACGTGGGCGTCGAGGAGGCGGAGGGCCGCCGGCGCGGCTCCACGATGATCATGACTTCGCAGGCGCACTCGACGTCCGTGCACACATAGAATTCTCCGCGCATCCAGCTCATGGCCGATCTCCTCCTCGCGCCCCCGGCCCGCCCCTCCGGATCCCGCTCCCTCGCTCCCGCCGGCGACCCCCGACACGGGTTCCCCGGACGGATCGACAAGGAATCACTCCATAGATCCCCGCGGCCGCCGAATGTGACGCGGCAAACCTCGGTGTCCCCATCGAATCCCGAGCAACGACCCGCCGTCGGAGCGGCTCCGTAAGGGAGGAACCCCTTCGCCCCGCGGAACGCGACGATGCGGTTCGTCCGGATACGGCGCACGAGCGGAGAGGAAGCCGACCGCGACGCGGCGCGACGGCCGCGCGCGGCGACGGTCGGAGCCTTCCTGCGCGTCGCGCTCGAGGAGGGTCTCCGGCCCGCCCTCGAGCGGGCGCGCGCGGGCCTGGCGGCCACGGCGCTCCTGGCGGTCGCCGCGGCATGGCTCCTCCTGGGGGTTCATCAGGCCCTCCGGGCGGCCGGCGCGCCCGCGTGGGCGGCCTCGCTGGCGATGGGAGCCCTCTCCGCGGCGGCCGGTCTGGCCTTCCGGCGCCGGGCGCGCCCGCGGGCCAAGACCTGAAGGGAGGTGACCTTCACGCGCGCCGGACGTCTCCTCCGGAGGGTCGCGGCGGGGTGGAAGCGGCACCGCATTCCCAGCCGGGCCGCCGCCCTGGCCTTCTACGCCCTGTTCGCCGCCGCCCCGCTGCTCGTGATCGCCGTCGCGGTGGCCGGATTCGCCTTCGGTCGCGCGGCGGCGGAGGGAGAGCTTCTGACCCGGATCGAGGGCCACGTGGGGCGACCCGCGGCGGAGACCCTCCAGGGAGTGCTCCGGCACATGGCCCGGCCTCGCGCGGGTCTGGCGGCTTCGGCCGCGGGCCTGGCGCTCCTGCTTCTGGGCGCCAGCGGGTTTTTCCTGCAGCTCCAGGAGGATCTCAACGCGATCTGGGGCGCGCGGCCGGGCGTGCGGAACCCCCTCGCGGTCACGCTGCGGCGGCGGGTGACGGCGTTCCTCATGGTCCTGGGCGTCGGGTTCGTCCTCCTCGCGTCCCTGCTGGCGGGCGCGGCGCTGCAGGCGGCGGAGCGGCTCCTTCCCGGCGAGCCCGGCGCGCGCGCGGGTCTCCTGAAGGCCGCGGATCTGGCGGGCTCCTTCGCCGCGACCGGGCTCCTCTTCGCCGTGGTCTACCGCGTGTTGCCCGAAACGCCCGTGCGCTGGCGCGACGCCGTGGCGGGAGGGCTGGCGGCGGCGGCCCTTTTCACCCTGGGGAAGTACGCGATCGCCTTCTATCTGGCGCGCTCGACGCTCGCCTCCGCCTACGGAGCGGCGGGCTCCCTCGTGGCGATCCTGGTCTGGGTCTACTACTCGACGCAGATCTTCCTTATGGGAGCGGAAATCGCGCGAGCCTCCGGGACAACGGCGCGTCGGAGGCGCCGTTCGCCCCTCAAGC
>DATLZA010000113.1 GCA_035574235.1 Planctomycetota bacterium
GCTTTTCCAGGGCGTCGTCGCCTGCATCCATTCGGACTTCCGGCTGGGCGGGCTTCGGCCCGGAGAGACCAAGCGCGCGCGCGGGAAGGTCTACCTCATGGAGAACGACCCGGACCGTCTTCTGGCGCGCTACCGCCGGGACTTCCCCGCGCCGGCCGGGTCCGCGCCCCGGTAGCGCCCGCCCCGACGGCTCCCGCACGACCGCTCGAGCTTGACTCCGGGACGTCCTCCCCCTAATATATAGGAGTCCTATATGAATGACGACGTCCGTCCTTCCGCGCTCGCCCGGTTCGAGCGGGCCTCGGGCTCCCTCGACGAGCGTCTTTCCGCCGCGCTGGCCAAGGTCGCGCTGGCGGCGCGGCACGATCTTCGCCGGGCCGCGGCCCGGGACGGCCTTTCCGCCGTGCAGGCCCAGATCCTGGCCGCCCTCTCGCGGGAGGGCGCGCTCGAGATCGGCGCCTTGGCCTCGCGGCTGGGCCTCACGCAGCCCACCGTCAGCGATTCGGTGGCCGCCCTTGAAGCCCGAAGGCTCGTGCGGCGCCGGCCCGACCCGGCCGACCGGCGGCGCGTGCGCGTCGAGGCCTCCGCGGCCGGACGCCGCCTGGGAGGCCGCCTCGTGCTCTGGCCCGAGCTTTTCCGCGAGGGACTCGAGGGACTTTCCGAGGCGGACAAGGAGATCCTTTTCCGGACGATGCAGAACGTGATCGTGAGCCTGCTCGACCGCGGCGCGATCCAGGAGGCGCGGATCTGCCGCACGTGCGCCTGGTTCCGGCCGAACGTCCGGCGGGACCCGCGCCGGCCCCACCTGTGCGCGCTTGTGGGGCTTCCCCTGGGGCCGGCCACGCTGCGGGTGGACTGTCCGGACCACCGTCCCGCCGCCGCCCCGCCCCGAGGAGGACGCGCATGAACCGGCCGTGGATCGTGATCCAGCACGTGCCGTTCGAAGGCCCCGGGCTGTGGGCGGAAGAGGCCGAACGCCGCGGCATCCCCCTGCGCGTCGTTCGAACCGACCGGAGCGACCCCGTTCCGGACCCGTCGGGGCTTGACGCGTTCGGCGGGCTCATCGTCATGGGAGGCCCCATGTCGGTGCGGGACGCTCCGCGCCTGAAGCACCTGGATCTCGAGCGCCGGCTTCTGGCCGAGGCGGCGCGGCGCGGGATTCCGGCCGTGGGCGTGTGCCTGGGCGCGCAGCTGCTGGCCTCGGCGTTCGGCGCGGAGGTCTATCCCGGACCGGCGCCGGAGATCGGCTTCGGCTCCGTCCGGCTCACGGAGGAAGGACGGCGCGATCCGGTGCTCGGACCGGAGGCGGAGCTTCCGGTCTTCCACTGGCACGGGGAGACCTTCGATCTTCCGCGGGGCGCTGTTTGGCTGGCCCGTTCGGAGGCGTATCCCCACCAGGCGTTCCGGATCGGCGCGAACGCCTACGGATTGCAGTTTCACGTCGAACTGAACGCCCCTCTGGCGGAAGCGTGGGCCCCGCATCTGCCGGAGGGCGTCCGGATCGTGCCCTCGGAGCGCGAATCGGTCGAGCGCTCCGGGCGGCGGGTGATCGCCCGGTTCTTCGACCGGGCGGCGGATCGACCGGAAAGGAGCCGATCGACATGACGAAGGCGACCTTCTATCACGCCGGCTGTCCCGTCTGCGTGGACGCCGAGCGGCTCGTGGCGGAGGCGATCGACAAGTCGCGCTACCAGCTCGAGGTGGTCCACCTCGGCCGGGACAAGGCGCGGATCGCCGAGGCGGAGAAGGCCGGGGTGAAGTCGGTCCCGGCGCTCGTTCTGAACGGGAAGCCGTACCACATCAACTTCGGAGCGTCGCTGGCGGATCTGCGCCGCTGAGCCTCCTCGAACCGCACGGCGGGCCCCCTCCCCCCGCGAGGGGGCCCGCCCCCCGGCGGCCGTCTCCGAGAACCCCATGGACCGCAGGATGGACTCCGCCGGGAGGGCCGGCCGTGGAGCCGGGGAGAACGGCGTGCGGGAAAAGGCGGCGCTCGGGCCGTGAAGCCCCGCGGGAGCGGATCGCGCGCAGGAGCGTCGCCACCGCGCAACGCCCCATCGCGAACCAGTCCGCGTCATGACAGGCCAGGCCCGCCACCGGCTCGCCCCCGCCCCCCATGACGCTGAGCTCGCCGGGGACGCGCACTCCGCGCCGGCGAAGCCCGCCCACCACGAGCTTGGCCAGCGTGTTGTTGAAGCACAAAAGCGCCGTCGGCCGGGGATGCAGCCGCTCCAGCGTTTCGATCACCTGCTCCGCTCCGGCCGGGGTCAACTCGACCGACATCTCCCAGACCCTTCGGCGCGGGAGCCTCGCGTCCCGGAGCCCCTGGCGATACCCGCGCAGCCGCCAGGGGTTCAGGTCCTCCCGTCTCCAGTGCGCGTACGCGATCCGGCGGTGGCCGAGCCCCGCCAGGTGCGCCACCGCCGCCCGGGCTCCCTGGAAGGAGTCCTCGCGCACCGACCCGACCCGCGGGAGATTCAGCTCGTGGTCCAAAAGCATGACGGGCACCCCCAGCCCCAGCGCGCGCCGCACGAGCTTTTCCTCCCCGAAGGACGCGAAGATGATCCCCCGGAGCTGCGCGGTTCTCAGGAGCCGCTCCAGGGCCTCGTCCATCTCCGCGGGCGGCGCATGACGAAGCAGGAGCTCGTAGCCCGCACGGCCCGCCTCGCGCAGGGCCCCCTGGAGCATCAGGCCGCTGATCGTAGGCGTGACGGCTTCCTCTTTCCCTCGGGCGGAGGGATAGTCGGTCTGGAGGTACGCCAGCGCCCGCGCCTTTTCGGGCGCCCGAAGCCGGAGCGAGGGCGGCTCCAGCAGCGTCCCGCGACGCCGAATCTTCACCAGGAGCCCCTCGCGCTGGAGCGCCTCCTGAGCCAGCCGCACCGTCTCGCGGCTGACTCCGAGCTCTTCGGCCAGATCCACCGCCGGCGGCAGACGGTTGCCCGGGAAAAGCCCCTGGGCGATCGCCTCGCGCAGGATCCGCTCCGTCCGGCTCACCAGGCTCAACGGACGCTCGATCCGCGGAAGCTTCGGTCGCCTGTCCGCCGCGTTTCCCACGGATGCCGCCTCCTGAACCGGACCGCCCGACCGATCGTCCGCCCGGATTCCCAATTATACAATCATCTTGTAAATATCGCGCCGCCTTTCCTTCCGTGTAGGACTATGTTGGAAGCTCCATGCATGCGCTCGGAGGTGCCGGATGAGGTTGCTCCTGCTGGCCGTCTTGTGGGCCGGGTTTCACGGCGTCGCGCCCGTGAATCGCCGGGCGAACGGGGCGCCCGGGGGCGACATCCCCTGCGACGCCCGCCTCCGGGAGGGACGCCTGCGGGCGGCCCCCGAAGGGCTCAAGGTGACCACCGACCGCACCGTGGATACGAGTTCCCTCGAATCGATCGTCCGCGACGTCGTGCGCCTGGCGGACGCCGCGACGAACGATGAGAAAGCCATCGCCCTCCACACCTGGCTCCACCACACGATTTTCCACGCCCCGTATCCCGTCGAGACCCCGCCCCAGTCGGTGGGGCCGCTCAAGGTGATCAAGGTCTACGGCTGGGGTCTCTGCGGCGGACAGCATACGGTGCTCAAGGCCCTTTTCGAAACCGCCGGCTGGAAGGTGCGTTACCGCGGATGGAGCAACCCGGGCCACACGACGATCGAGGTCTTCTACGACGGCCGCTGGCACTACTTCGACGTCTTCCTGAAGTGCTACTACTGGACGCGCGACCGGAAGACGATCGCCGGTCAGGACGACATCAAGGAGGACCCGGGGATCGTGCGGGAGGCGCCGCAGGAAGGCCGGGTGCCGCCGGATCACTACCTCTGCTGCGGCGACGATCCCGAAGGCGTGGTTCAGGGGTGCAAGACCTCCACACCTTATCCACCCTCCCGACCCGAGGACGGATGGGCTTCCGTTACGGGACGCGACCGGAACTACGCGCCGTCGCTGCGGCTTCCGGCGGGCGCGACGATGCGCCTGGAGTGGCGGGGCGAGCCCGGCCAAGCGGCCGTGCCGCAGCGCTCGCAGCACTCCTGCGGCATCAGGGACTTCCGGAACGACCGGACGCTGGGGCCGATCCTGGAACACTACGGACCGCGCAATCACTCCAACGGACGCCTGATCTACGCGCCGGACTTCTCCCGAGCCGCCGACATGGCCGATATCGCCCTCGAAAACGCCCAGGCGAAGGCAGGAAAGATCGTTGCGCCAACGGCCGGGAGCGCGGTTTTCAAACTGCCCTTGCCCTATCCTTATGTCACGGGCCGGCTCGAAGCGGAGCTGGAGGGTCACGGGACCTTCTCCATCTCCACCGATGGCGGCCAGTCGTGGTCGGAAACGCCGGGGGGCGACATTTCGGCGCGGATCCGGCAGAAATATGACGTCTGGATCAAGGCGGAGTTTTCCGGGGCGCTTTCGAAGCTCCGGTTCGAGGCGGTCGTCCAGCACAACCGCTCCGCTCAGCCGTACCTTCTGGCCGGCTCCAACGTCGTCACCCTCTCCGCGGCCGAGGAGCTGCCTCCGGACCGCACGGTCCGGGTGACCTACGCCTTCCAGGAGGCCACCGCCGCCGAAAAGAGGACGCAGTTCGACGGATCGGGGCTGAGCTACGGCGAACCGCGGACGGTGAGCGAGACGGCCCGATCGCTGCCCCACCGCTGGCGGATCGACGTCGGCGGCAACACCCCTCCGAAGATGCTTTACCTGGAGTACGCCGTTCAGGCGCGCTGAGGAGGCGTCATGACGGTCCTGGGATGGTTGCTCTTGCTGGCGGCTCCGCAGGAAGATCATCCGCTGAACACCTGGGTCAAGCGCACGCCCGTCGAAGCGACCCCCGTGTCGCCGAGGCTGGGCTACGAAGGGGACTGCGTCTGGTACGCGCGGCAGGGCGTTCTTCTGCGCTACGGCGGTCACAATCAGGGAGGCGGCGGGGAGCAAGGCTCGGAAGTATGGATCTTGGATCCCAGGAGCTGGGCGTGGACGCTGAAGGAGCCCAACACCTCCCCTCCGGGGGTCTGCTGCGTCCAGCAGAACATCTACGACCCCGCCCGAGGGGTCTACCTCCGATTCCCCTCCTTCAGCGGGGGCCACGGGTGGCAGTGGCATCGGGAACTTTACCTCAATAACACGAGTGTCTGGGCTTATGAGCTGGAAACCAACCTTTGGAAGAACCGGCGTCCCCTGCCCGCCCCGCCGATCGCGCCGCTGCGGTGCGCCTCCTGGGACAGCGACCACGAAGTCGTCGTGATCTTCGGAGGGGAGGGAAGCCGGGAGGGCACGCTCGTGTACGACCCCCACGCCAACACCTGGCATCGAATGAAGCCCGCCCGCCAGCCGGAGTTCCGTTCGGGCGGCCAGATGTGCTACGACGAGGCCCGAAGGCTGCACGTCCTCTTCGGGGCGCAGTTCAGCCGGGACGACGCGACCTGGGTCTACGACCTCCGGAAGAACGAATGGAGCGCGCGCCGGCCCGACCCCCTGCCGCCCGCCGACAGGAACGACGCGGTCCTGGCCTACGACTCGGTGAATCGCGTGGTCCTGGCGATCGTGAAGGTGACGGAGGGCAAGGACGAAGACGCCCGGCACCGTCTGGAGACCTGGGCCTACGACGCCGGCGCCGACCGGTGGACGAAGATGAACCCCGCCCGCGAACCCGACCCGTCGGGCAACCGCGCGCGCGATCTCATGTTCGTCCCCGAGCACAATCTCTTCTATCTCGAGAACTGCCCCGGCAGGCCCCGCGAGCAGCAGGTCTGGACCTACCGCTACGCGGCGGGACGGCCGCCGGAGCCGATGTCGCTCCGCCTGAGGACGCGGAAAGACGGGGCCGAGCTCGTCTTTCAGGGACCGCCGGGGAAGCATGCGGTGTTTCGCGGCGAAGGGCCGCGGCCGTGGGAGGCGGAGTTCCGAGAAGTCGGCGTTTGCGAGGCCGGCGCGCCGTTCGTGGATTCGGGGCTCCAGCCGGGAACCCTTTATCACTACCGCGTGGGCCGCGCCCGGGGACGCACCCAGCCGGCCCTCGTGGAAGACGTGGTGGTGTCCGTGCTTTCCCGCGAGGAGGTGGAGGTTTCGTGGAAGCCTCCTCCCGGCGATCCCGCGGTGGGGTACCATGTCGAGCGCGCCGCGGTGGAGGTCTATTCCGAGGACCAGCTCAAGCGTCTCAAGTCCCGCACGCCGCCGCTGGAGCCGCCCTCGGTGGGCGCGATCCGCAAGGTGGGGCCGTTCCGGCGGCTCACCGAGGCGCCGGTGGGCGGGACCTCCTTCACGGACCCCGTGAATCTCGAGGCGCTTCCGAAGATCGACGGCGATCCGGTGTTTGACGCGCCGTTGAATTCCGAACAGCTGGACCCGGCGGGGCGGCCCTGTCGCTTCGCGGTCTACGCCTACCGCGTGCGGGCCGTCAACGCGCTCGGGGTCGAAGGCGGTCCTTCGCCGGCGGTCTTCACGCTTCCTTCCGCGCCTCAGTGGCTCTTCTCCAGGGAAGACGGAGCGAGCGGCCACCTCAAGTGGGCGGGGAACCCCGAGAAGGCGATACGGGGCTATCGCGTCTACCGCATGGACGGAAGGTGGGACAAGGACACGGTTTCGCGTCTCACCCCCGAGCCGATCGCCCGGACCTCCTTCCGCGACCCCGAAGCGGCCGGAAAAACGCGCCGCTATTACGTCGTGGCGGTGGACGCGATCGGCCAGGAGGGGCATCCCTCGGCGCCGGTCTGGTACGAGCGGGAGTGGAAAAAGTATTACGAACCGTTCGTGGGAGAGTGGCACCAGTGACGGTCGCTCCGTCGCGGCGAAAGAGATTTCCCGAGGGAGACGGGACCATGGTCATCGATCGGCGGACGTTCCTGAGCTGGAGTCTGGGGAGCCTCGGGCTGGCTCTGGGTCAGGAAAGCCGGAACCCGCTGGCGGGTCTGCCCTCGCCGCCCGGACCGCATCTCCGGGGAATCCAGGCGCTCGGGGACAACCAGTGGCTGGAGCTGGGCTCGCCGGCGCCCGATCCGCGCTGGGGCCGGGCGCGGGGGCGGAGCTGGACGAGCGAGATGCCGCTGGCCTCCGAACTTCGGGGGGCGTTTCTCTTCGGCGAGGGCGTCCACGGGTACACCAAGCCGGACGGGCACTACATGGACGACCTCTGGTTCTACGACCTGAACGCCCATCGCTGGATCTGCTGCTATCCCGGGGCGGACACGAAAACGCTGGACCTCGTGATCGACGCGGACGGCTTCGAGGCCACGCAAGACGGCCGGCGGATCCCCGTGGCTTCGCAGGTTCACGGATACGAGATGAACACGTACGATACGCACCGGCGCCGCTTCATGAGCATGCCCAATCCCGGCGGCTACGAGAAGTCCGCGCTCCCGCAGCGGGCGCGATGGTTCCGACCTCCGCCGTCCGATGCGAGCCCCTGGTTCTTCGAGGCCTCCACCGGCCGCTGGAACCGGCGGCGCACCGGCACGCCGGGGCCCCCGAGCGGCCACGGGGACACGCTGATCTACATCCCCTCGAAAGAACGGGCCTTTTTCGCCCACCGGAGCCGGGACGTGTGGTTCTATGATTGCGTGGCCGACGCCTGGCGCCAGGCGCGCCCGTCCGGTCCTCCGCCTCCCTTCGGCATCGACGCCACGTCCTGCTACGATTCCAGGCGCGAGCGGATCTACATCGGCGGCGGAAGCTATCCGGTCGCGTCGGGCCCGAACGCGCTGTGGATCTACGATCTGAAGACCGACGCGTGGATCGACCCTCGGCCCCAAGGCGCCCCCTGCCGGGGCTCGAACAGCTATCCCACGAAGAACGCCGTCCTGGCGTACGATCCGCACCATGACCGGGTGCTGCTGGTCATGCACTCCGCGCACGACGACCGGCGGGAGCGCCTGGGGGTCTACGTCTACGACCCGGAGGCCAACGCGTGGGAAGGAGAGGGATTCCCCGTTCCCGAGAAGCTCGGCGCGAACGGGCAGGCCAAGAACGGCTTCTACGACCCCGAGCTCAACGCGGTTTTCATCCATTCGGCCGGCGACAGCCGCGACGACGGAACGATCTGGGTCTACCGGTACCGGAGGAAGTGATGCGGCGCGGAGCGGCCTGAGGAGAGTCCGGAGGACGCCGGCGGGGCTTGGAGCGGGCGACCGGATTTGAACCGGCGACCTTCTCGTTGGCAATTCCGCTGAAGGGGGCCACGCAGCGAAATCGACGCGAATTTTACGCCTCGCAGCGCACGCAAGGAAGCAAAAATAACCCTGCTTGTCACCACGGCGTCACCATCGCTCTTCTCGTTGTCGGGGAGAAAGTCGTCTCCTCGTTTGTGCATTCCCGCCCGTGCGCAAGCGAGGGCGGCTCTTCGCCGGGCGGCGGCCCGCCGTTTCTCCTCGAAGCAGAAGGGCGTTTGGCTCCCCGGTCCGCCCCCGGGCTCCACCCGGGGGCGGACGCAGCGGCGTCCTTCTCGTCAAAGGCGCATTGTTTTGCGAGATTCCGGAAGGTTTCTGCTCGAATGGCGGAGTTCCCGCGTCTTCTCGAAGAACGCGTGCTCCAACGCCATCTCACCCCGTGGCGCGTGGATCGGCGCAAGATGCAGACAAGGGCGTGGAGGCGTTCGAAAACTCGCCTGCGGGGAAAATGAACGCCCTGGCGTACGTCCTACGGAGCTTCGAGGACGGCGCAGAGACCGCGATGATTGCCCCCCCCTTCCGCCGCGCCCCCCTCCGGTTGGGGGGCGGGCGGGGCTACGAGGGGTATTGAGAAGAAGCTGAACGAAGGGGTGGGCACCCTGCCCCGGAGAAGAGCCCTTCCAGTTCAGATAATTGACTCTCCTCGAATGCGGCGAACGTTCCCCAATGTTGCATGATTTTTGGTGTAGACTAACGGAAGTCGGCACAGCGAGATGGAGAGGGTTCGTTCCCAAACGCAGCAGGTGAAGCGATGGAGGACGGTCAAGAATGTGGACTGGCTAGCCCCTTCGGGAGCCCGACGGAAATTAGGGCAACCCCCAAGAAGAGGGTGAAACGTCTAAGCGGGAGGTCTGTATGAACTTCAGAATCATCCTGGTCTTGCTCATCATTCCAAAGGTGCTCTCAGGGCAAGTTCCTCCCACGGAAGAGGATGCAAAGAAGGCGGAGGCGATACTTTCGAACAACCCCGAAGATGCTTCCGCAAATCTCGTACTTGGCAAATATCTTGCGTTCGTGAGAGAGGATTGGGATAGAGCCGTTTCCTTCCTTTCGAAGGGATCCGATCCCGCTCTGAAGAGAGCAGCTCTTGAGGAGCAGTCTCCTGTGCAAGACGGACAACAAAAGGTTCGGATCGGTGATGCTTGGATAGATGCCACGAAAAAGTTTCCTTCATTTCGTGAGGAGATATACGGAAGAGCAATTTACTGGTACATGAAAGCACTTCAAGATCTCGATGAAGTCGGAAGAATGAAGCTTATTGAAAGAGCCAGGAAAATGTCCGCCTCCCCTGGCGGAAGAGGGGTTATCAGGGGTCAGGCGAGAAATTGGGATCCGTTTGCAGGAACCGGTTCATCTCTCGATGGCACGTTTTCTCATTCTGGGCGTGTTTCGGTAAGAATTTCATCCGAAGTAAAAGCACCGAGGCCAAACTTTCCAAGGATCAAAAGCGAGTCCATTCTTGTTCCTGTCGGCGCTAAAAAGGCTGTGCTTTCGGCCTGGGTCCGGAGCGAAGGGACAGAACCGAATCGTGATGCGCTCCAAGTTGGGTTCTGGGATGCAGGCCGAAACGGTATCACGCAGGGGGGACCGATCATACCAGCTGATCATCCATTTTGGGTTCGTATTGATAAAACGGTTGAGGTTCCTGAGCAAGCATCCCGGATGGAAGTTTGGGTTGTGATGGATTCCACTAAGGGAACAATATGGATCGATGATGTTTCTCTTGTGGTTGCTGGCAAAGAACTTCTTAAAAATGGCGGATTTGAAGAACGGTGAGTGCTGGGGATGCTTGGGGAATGTCCTGAAGCTCCCTGCATTTGAAGGAAGGGCCTCTGAACCCATAGCGCAGCCGATTCGTCGGAAATTGGAGAAAACGAAGGAAGGGATGGATATGCGGCATGCGAAAGGGGGGGCAGGACGCTCGCGAAGCGAGGGTCGCCAAGTCGTGCATGAGGACGCTCAACGCCTCCCCTATCGGTCACCCTCCGGGCGGAGGGTCAAGCGGCGTGACTACCCTTCTTTCTTGTCCGGGAAACCGGGGGCGGTACAGATCCCTTGCTGTTCCAGAACTCGCCTGCGCTGTTTCCGAACGGCGTGGGGTTCGTTCTACAGGTCGAGGACGGGCCTCGCCCTTCAACCTCTTTCGATGGCCCAGTATAATGGATCGTATCTCAGCGGAGGAACACTGGATGGACCACAGGGCGGTCGAGTACTTGGAATTGTCCGGCGGGATCGATACGGCGAAGCGGTTGATCGCGCGCAATCTGGACAAGTTGGATCTTGATGAACTTGATGACGCCAAGAAGGCAAGGCTCAAGAATGCTGTCCTTACACGCTTCCTTGAACGGTTCAAGGAAGGAGCGGCGAAGATCGTTGAATCCACATTCCCCTCGAATGTGCTCGACGAAGCCTTGAAGATCCTCAAGTCGGAGGTGGGGCGGAACATGACCTTCTACAACGTGATGGCCGAGTCGCGCTTGGCCGACTTGGCTGAGAAGGAGATCAAGAAGGTGATCGAGGAATTGGAGAAGGAGGAAGACGAAGAGGAGCGGAAGCGCAAGCAAGAAGAGCGGAAGGACAGGGGAAGCAAAGGAAAGAAGTAGGAGGGAGCACATATAGAAGGGGATGTCCTGAAATCCGTTAGGTTTTGAAGGAGGGGCCTCCGGCCCGATACGATCGGACCCGAGGTCGACTGAAGGTGCTCCCCCGCCGGGAGCAGATCGAGGAGGAGATACGCTGCTCAGAGTCGAGCGGGCCGTTCAGGAAACGATCGACCGCTGGACCGCCGAACGGGAGGGATCGGCCCCTGGTTCAGAAAAGGCCCTCGGTTCCTTGAGGCGTTTGTGAACGGTTCCGACCGAAACCCCCAGCGCTTTGGCGATCCGGCGGACGCCGAACCCGCGGGCGCGAAGCTCCCGCAGGAGTTCCCAGTCAATGGGAAGAGGCGTCCTTCCCAGGCGTTCCCCCGCCGCCCGCTTGCGAGCGAGCGCCGCTTTCACCCGTTCGCTCTTCCGGGCGCTTTCCATGCCGGCAGCCCACCCGGCCAGGAAGGCCATCACCTCCCCGAAAGGACCTCCGCTATCGAGCCAGGGTTCTCGACAGGAAACGAGCCGCACTCCGGCGGCCTTCAGCCGCCGGAGGAGCGACAGAAGATCCACCGGATCCCTCGAAATCCGATCCGCCGCCCAGACGACGAGCGTATAGCCCTTGAGAAGTCCCGCTTCGGCATCCCGCAGGAGGCGCTCCCGCTGGGGTAGCCTCGGACGCTCCGCCCAGGCGGATCCTACGTCGGCATAGTCATAGCGCGGATCGAGCGCCAGCCCCAGACGGCCGATCAGGTCCTCCGTATCCCGATCCTGGTTCTCGATCTTCTCCGAGGGATCGCTCACGCGCCGGTAACGACAGGCCTTCATCCCTATACCTCCTGAAACCGGCACAAGCGGCACAAGTGGCACAGGCTGTAATCTGGCACTAAGGGCTTGGTGCTCAAGCGCTTTCATCCGAAAGACTCATGGTTTTGTGCCGGTTGTGCCACTTGTGCCGCTTTGTGGGGGGTATACCCTCCTTGAGCCGCTTGATCACCCGGTCCCTGTAGAACTCCAGAAGCTCGCGCATTGCTTCGTGTCCTTCGCAGGAAGGGCCGTGAATCGCACGCTCCGCCTGCACGAGCTCCTCGAGCACGGCGTTCATGACGGCTTCGACAGCTTTCACCGTCTTATCCCTCCTCCCCCGGCTCCCGTTGGCGCGCAGGCGGGCAGGACGCCTCACCCTCCCGCCGGGCCGTCCGGACCAGCTCCCGAACCGCCTGGTTGACCTTCTCCCGGACCACCCTTCGGGCTTCCTTGACCAGCTCCCGCTCCTCGGGAACCGGCGGCTTCGAACGTGCCCTTTCGTACGCCTTGCCGAGGTGGTCGAGGACGGTATCCGTGGAGGCGTCCGGGATGATGCCGCGGTCGTAGAATTCCTGAGCCAGTTCGTCGGCGGGGACGCAGCGGGTCTTCCTGCCGTGCAGCGCCCTCGGCAGACGGTTCCGCCATTCTTCGAGCGTCATGCCGCCCGGAAAGCAGACGCCCCCTCGGTTCCGGACGTCTTTGATGAGCGCCCGATCAAGCTCGGTGGTCTGGCGGTGCTCCTCCCGAACTTTGCGGAGAATCTCCTGGGCTACCCTCTCGGGACACGCCAAGGCGATCCGGCGGAGCTCACGAGCGGCGAGTTCCCTTTGCGCCGCCTGACCCGCCCGGCGTAGCTGCATACGGCTCATGGGGTGCCCACCTGCCCACTGCCCACCGTGGGCACCTGGGCACTGGGCACCCCCCCTTCCTGGGGGGTGCCCGCCTGCCCCGAAAGCTCCGTAGCGCCCGGCGGCATGGCAGCAGGTTCGTCCGTCCCCCGTGGCAGGGCGCAGATCGGGCGGATGGCCTCCAGGCGCCGTTCCGCTTCTTCCACCTTGCGCAAGAGCACCTCTCGTTCGACTTCGGGGAGCTGCCGCACCGCTTCGCGCGCCGCCAGCACCGCCGCCTGGAGTTCGCTCTGCCGGCCGCATTCGGTGGAGAGACGCCCGAAGGCCGAGGTGGTGCGCACGCGGAAGCGGGAGATATCCTTTTCGAGCTTTCGGACCTTCGCTCGCGCTATAGACGCTGAAATGAACGCCGGGACGAGACCCATCTCGGAGTTTGCGCGCTTGAAACGCGCGTCCAGGCTTGAGAGCCGGAAGGGGGAGTCCGTCATAAGCAGCGCCTCCTACGAGAGAATCGCAAGGTAAGCCGAATTACACCTCTGGCAAACAAGACGAGGGAGGAGCCCCTGCCCGCACCCAGGGCAGGGGCTCCGGAGGGTGGCCAGCGCATTCGCGAGTCTTGCGGTTTCCCATTTCTGGCGTTCGACTTCGGCCTCGAGGGCTTCAAGGCGGCGCACAAGCTCCGGAAGAGGGGCGCGCCTCTGGGATTCGTACCGATCGAGAGAGGCCAAGGTCTTGGCTACGCGGGCTACTGCTGCAGGATCCCTCCCCGAGCGGATGATTTCGTCGCCTGTGCGGCCGTCGAGGAACGCCCTGGCGATCTCGACATCCTGAGGATCCTCGAGAAAGCTGGCTGAGGAATTTTTGAGTAATTCCGTGCGGAATTTTTGAGGAATTTCCCCATCCGAATTCCTATAGGGAATTTCCCCACCTGTCCCATTTGGGACATCCCGGAGGTATCGGGCTACGGTCTTCCGGTCCTTGCGGAGACGTCTCGAAATCTGAGCAATGCTTAAGCCCTGGTCCCGCAGGTGGGCTACACGTTCCTTGAGCGTGGGAGTGCCCATGCTCATGACATCACCTTCTTCCTGGAGCGCTTCGGAAGGGCGGCCTCTTCCGCGGCCGCTTCCTCGGCTTGGGCCAGGAGGATCTCCTCCGGGGGACTATCGATGAGCCGCTTGTTGCACCCTTCGGGGCATTCGAGAAGCCGGAGCTGGGTAAGTTTGCGGATCGCAGCCAGGTGGCGGTAGGCGTTCCAGTAGTGCTCCAGATTCCACCCGCAATCACTGCACCACAGCGCCACCAACCCCCTTCCGCATGCCCGGCAGGCGATCCAGCGTGCCGCACGGCCGTACTTGCGGACCGTGACGAGTCCGAGGCCGAGTTTGGAGAGGAGGAGGGAGGAAGAATACCACGGGGTCATGAGCTCGCCTCCTCGGGGGTGGCGGAGCTGGCAGGTGGCGGCGGAGTGGCGGCGGTCGCGTCCGCCGGCGGCGCGGATGGGCAGTCCGTGGTGGGCGACGTGTGGGGACGTCTGGGCCGCGCGGCGTACGCCTCCCACGCACGCCGCAGGTCTCGGACCGCGTAGCCGCGCACGGTGGTCGTGCACACGCGCGCGTGGACGGGCGCGACTCCATATGCCGCCAGAATCCGTGCCAAGCGGTGGGGGGTCATGCCGCCCCGCCAGTCCGCCCAGGGTGCGTCATCTATGGCGGACACGGCCCAGACAATGTCCCGCGTCGGCCATACATCGACGCCCACGGGACACGCCGCCTGCAGCTCCCTGAGCAGCCGCACCCCGACGTCCACCTCCGCGGCCGCGGCGGTGCGCTCCGCCTCCGAGGAGAGCCGGACGGCAGCCCGCCGCAGGCGCGCGGGCCACGGTCCGCCTGCGACCTCCGCAATCGCCAAAAGCGGCGTCCATAGGTCCGCAGACCTGTCAGACAGCTCCCTCGGGATCCGCGGCCGCGCCGCTCGGATGGCGTCCGCCACGGACTCGACCCACCGGCCGATGTGCTCGCGGATGGACGCATACCGGGCAAGTATGTCCCGCGTCGCGCGTGCCATTCCGCGCGGCCGGCGGTGGCGCACGAGCTGGACCTCGATGCATCTGGACAGGAGTGCGGCCTCCCGCGGACGACCGATCATGGCGATCGCCACGGGCGCGAAAACCTGATAGTCCACCGTGATCCATGCGTCGTCGCGCCGCACGCACCGCGGGACGGTGCCGTCCGCCTCCCACCCCGCGTCCATCACGGCCAGGAGATCGGGGTGCGGGTCCTCCAGGACGTGGTGGCCCTCGTCGATGAGGATCGTGGCCGGCCCCACCTCCAGCCGCCTCCATATGCTGGCCGCCGTAGGAGCTATCATCGGCCGGCCCTCGTCCGCAAGTGCCGCCACGACCCTCAGCAGCGTCGTCTTGCCGGAGGCCGGAGGTGCGGTCAGGAGCAGGCGGGGCGACACCTCGACGACGCGCCGCGTGGCGGCGAAGGTGTGGACGACCCACGCCGCCACCGCGTCGGCCTGGGCGGCGTCCAAGACCACGTGTCGGCAGATGATGGCGCGCACGACGTCGAGGAGTCGGCGGCCACGATCGCAGCTCATGGCATGACCTCCTTGTGGCTCGGAGAGGAGGGTGCAGGCGAGTGGGCGGCCCCGCCGCCCCCGGGCTCCACCCGGGGGACGGCGGGGACCTCCCCGTGGCTGCCTATGCCGAGCCATCGCTCGAGCGCCGCGCGGGTCACACGTACGTGCCGGCGCCGTATGCCACTGCCGATGCAGACGGCAGCCAGGTTCCCACGGGCGATGGCCGCCCGGAGCGTAGCCGGTGAGACCCTCGCGATCGCGGCGGCCTCCCGGACCCGCAGGACTCCGCGCTCTAACATTGCGCTGGACGCCCTCGAAATCCTCCGCTATCTTGCGGTGGTGCAGCGCCGCACCACTCGACGCCGGTCCCGCGTGCCCGAATACGTCCTTGCAGAGGACCGCTGGAAGGCCGTTTCGGAGAAGTTCGAGAACGCAATCGAAGTGCTGAGGCGGCATTTCATCCCTCGCAGCAACTCCTGGAGGTATCTAATCCTCCCGAAAGGTCATAATGCGGGACCTTTCGTCGTGCCACCTCGCGGCGAGGCGGATCCTCGCGTACCATGGGATTCGCCCCAAGCCGCCCATGCCGCGCTGGGGGTTCTCCTTACGTGGCTCATCACGGGGATGTCGACCCGAGAGTTGGCGCGGAGATGCCACGTGTTGATGCGGACCGTCGTGCCTAGAGGCGATACCCGAACTCGTCTTATCCGCTTCAGGAGGGACGCATGTCAGTTCGTGTTCGGGACGTCGGACTTGGAAAAAGTATTTGATAAATTCAGCCCCCTCCGCAAAAAAACGAGCAAAGACATTGCCCCCGGAGATCGGGATCTGCCCCCCGCGGAATGGTGGAAGAGGCATAGCCATCTTTTGCCCCCGGAGATCGAGCGCAGAACTTCACGCGGAGTAAAAGTCCGAGGGCGCGAACTGGCAGTGGGGGATTCAAATATTCTCGACAGCCTGGTGTACGAAAGGATCAAGTCCAGGCATCGGAGATGAGGGTGCGTGGCCGCCGCGCCCGTGGGCGGACGCGGCGGCCCGGAACTCCGTCCGCTACGGCGCCGTCTTCGGGGCCGGGACGACGACGGGAGGCGCAATCTGCACGCTGCCCATGTAGTGGCGGGCCAGGACACGTCCGTCCCGCCAGCCCCCCAGCCTCACCAGAACCGGCAACGAAACGTGCGGCGCCGTCGCGGTCGCCCAGGACCGCCGGAGCGCGTGCGGCGTCACTTCCTCCGGCCGCTTGAGCCCCGCGCGCCGGGCCGCCAGGATCATGTCCCGCCTCACATTGTCCCGTGACAATTTGGTCCCCTTCGAGCTGGCGAAGACCAGCCCCCCGCCGGAGGCGAGCAACCGCCGGCGCAGTACGGCCAGCACGGCGTCGTTCGCCTTGATCTGGCGGTGTTCATAGACCTTCGTCGATCGGATGGTGATCAGCCCTCGCTCCAGATCCACGTCGTCGGCCGTCAGCGACAGCGCCTCGCTGATCCGACACCCTACGTTCGAGAGGAAAACGACCAGGTCCCGCAACGTCTCGTTGGCGCATGCGGCGGCGAGCTTCGAGAGCTCCTCGCCGTCGAGAACCCGCTTGACGTGAGTCGTCACGGGAAGCATGCGGAGATGCTCCACCGGATTTTCCCGGACGTATCCGGAAAAAAGCGCCCAGCGGAAGAGAGAGCCCACCCGCGAAAGGTGCGTGTTGACCGTGACCGGGGAGTACGGATGGCCCTTCGGGCTCTTCGACGCCAGGAGCGCCTGGCGGTACGCCTCGATGTCCCGCCGGGTCACCTTGTCGAGAAGCGTGAGCTTCCGCTCCCTGCACCAGGCGGCGAAGCGTCCGAGAATGTTCCGAATGCTCCGGCGGGTGCTCTCGTTCTGGCCTCCCCGGGCGGGGCAATAGTCCTGGAGCGCCTGTTCGATCGTGTACGTCGCCGATCCGGCGATATTCCAGCGCCGCCGCACGATGTCGTCGGCCAGCTGGCGGGCGATGGAAAGCGCCCGGTGCCGGTCGGCCGTCTTGAGGTTCTTGCGCGTCCGCTGTCCGCCGCCGGTGACGTCCAGCCACCAGCTGCCGTGATGCCACCGCAGCGTCACGCCGCGGTCCACAGGGATGGGACCGAACATATGAGCCTCCAATCCAGCCACGGGGAGGCCCCCTTTGTCCGGCCTACGAGTGTGTCACCCGGTTGTCACCACTCCGTAAAAACCCCTTTAATGGAGCGGGCGACCGGATTTGAACCGGCGACCTTCTCGTTGGCAACGAGACGTTCTGCCACTGAACTACGCCCGCTGATCGACGCCGCGTGGCCGGGTCGTGCGTCGATATCTAACACGCCCGCCGCGCCCGGTCAAGCGTTAACCGCGGCCACGCCCCCGCGCCGGCGGCTTCCCCTGCTTCCGGCCGGCGGCCTTGAGCACCTCCGCGGCGCGCCGGGCGTCCTCCTCGCGGTCGAACGCGAAGTAGCAGACGTATTTCCTCCCCAGGACCGACGCGGCCAGACCGCGAAAGCTGATCCCCGCCTGACCCAGAGCGTCCGCCATCGCGTGGCCCGCGCCCGCCCGGTTGTCCCCCTCGACGCGCAGCCCCGCCAGGTCCGCCGCCCGCGACAGCCCCGCCGCCCGCGCGGCCTCCTCCGCCCGCCCTCCCTTCACGGGGGCGACGTAAAGCACCCCCCGGCCGGGCTCCTCCGGTGTCCGCCGCGCCAGAACGAACTCGAGATTCACCCGCGCCCCGGCCAGCGGCCCCAGCGCCCGGGCGGCGCCCCCCGCCCGGTCCTCGATCTTCGCCACCCAGTACTCGACCGGCGTGATCTTCAACGGCATGGCTTTTCCTCCATCCGCCGCCCCCCGCCGCGGCACCCCTCCAAGATAGTCCGATCCGCCTTCCGAAATAAATGGAAATCCCGACCGCCCAAGTCCTCGACACGCCGCCCGGCCCCGGATACGATCGGCTCCCATGAAGCCGCGCTTCCCCGATCGCGTCGTCCTCATCACCGGCGCCGGAAGCGGCATCGGCCGCGCCGCCGCCCTCGCCTTCGCCCGCGAGGGCGCCCGCGTCGCCGTCAACGACCTCTCGGAACCCGCCGCCGCCGAAACCTGCCGCCTCATCCGCGCCGAAGGCGGCCGCGCCGAACCCGTCCCCGGCGACGTCTCCCGCCCCGACGACGCCGCCCGCACCGTCGGCCGCACCCTCGAACTCTTCGGAGACCTCGACATCCTCGTCAACAACGCCGGCATCGGCGCCTCCGGCACCGTCCTGACGACGCCCGACGAGCGCTTCGACGCGATCTTCCGGGTCAACGTCAAGGGCGTCTGGCTCCTCTCCCGCGAAGCCCTCCGCCTCTTCGTCCCCCGCCGCCGCGGCGTCATCGTCAACACCGCCTCCATCGCGGGCCTCCGCGGCATCCCCGACCGCGCCGCCTACACCGCCTCCAAACACGCCGTCGTCGGCCTCACCCGCGCCATGGCCCTCGACCACGTCAAGGACGGCGTCCGGGTCAACTGCGTCTGCCCCGGCACGACCCGCACCCCCTGGATCGACCAGCGCCTCCAGGAAGCCCCCGACCCTCAGGCCGCCCTCGCCCAGCTCGTCGCCCGCCAGCCCATGGGCCGCCTCGGAACCCCCGAAGAAATCGCCGCCGCCATCCTCTTCCTCGCCTCCGACGAATCCAGCTTCGCCACCGGCACCGCCCTCGTCGTCGACGGCGGCTTCAGCGCCTGAGACGGCGCGTTTTGCTTCCCCCGCCGTATCCCCCGTGGTACGCTCCTTCCCCATAACCGCCCATATGGGCCGTTCCGGGGAGGTGGGTATGGGTTCGAGGCTCGGCATCCTTTGCCTTTTCGCCGCCGCGGCCGCCCCCGCCCCTCCCGACACCCCCACGATCACCGAACCCTCCGTGGACGGCCAGATCGTCGCCCCCGCCGACGTCCACATGGAAGCCGCCGCATACTCCGACCCCGACGGCGATCCCCACGCCTCCAGCGACTGGGAAATCCTCCCCGCCACCGCCTCCGAAACGGTCTGGCAGGCCCACGACGCCGCCGGCCTGCTCCGCACCCACATCCACCTCGCCGACGGCTCGTTCGTCAACTCCTACGCCGGCCGCACCGAACTCGAGCCCGACCGGTCCTACCTCCTCCGCGTCCGATTCCGCGACGCCTCCGGCCAGGCCTCCCCGTGGGCCGAACGGACCTTCCGCACCAGCCCCGCCGGCACGCCCGGCCTTCCGGCCCCCATCCCGTGGGCCCCCGCGCGGTACGGTTACCGCATCGAGTCGGTCGCCTCCGGGTTCCAGCTCCCCGTCACGATCGCCTTCCATCCCTCCCCCGGAACCGCTCCCTCCGACCCTCTCTTCTACGTCACCGAACTCTACGGGACGATCAAAGTCGTCTTCCGCGACGGAACCGCCGGAACCTACGCGAGCGGACTTCTCAACTACGACCCCTCGACCCTCGGCAGCTTCCCCGGCGCGGGGGAACAGGGCCTCACCGGCCTCTGCGTGGACCCGGCCACGGGCGATCTTTTCGCCACGATGCTCTACCACGACGCCGCCGCAAAAGCGCGCTACCCGCGCATCGTGCGCCTCACGAGCTCCGACGGCGGCCGCACCGGCTCGGTCGCCGCCGAATTCCGAATGCCGGGCGAACCCCAGGGACAGTCCCACCAGATTTCCACGATCTCGATCGGCCCCGACGGAAAGCTTTACGTCCACAACGGCGACGGCTTCGACCCGAGCACCGCTCAGAACCTCGCCTCCTTTCGAGGCAAGATCCTCCGCCTCAACCCCGACTTCACCGCCCCTCCGGACAATCCGTCCTACAACGCCTCCGACGGCATCACCGCGCGGGACTTCGTCTGGGCCTACGGCGTCCGCAACCCCTTCGGCGGTCGCTGGAGCGCCGGCGGGGAGCTCTACATGGTCGAAAACGGCCCTTCCATCGACCGCCTGGCCCGGATCGTCGCCGGCCGCAACTTCGGCTGGGACGGCACGAATTCCTCCATGCTCACCCAGGCGATCTACGCGTGGAACCCCTCCCACGCCCCGGTGCATCTGGCCTTCATCGAACCGCAAACCTTCGGCGGAAGCGGCTTTCCGCCCGAGATGATGGGCCGCGCCTTCATCACGGAATCGGGCCCGACCTACGCCACCGGACCGCAGACGCTCGGCAAACGGATCGTCGAATGCGCCCTGCCGGCAGGAGACACCCCGCTTTCCGATCCTCCGCGCCTCTTCGCCGAGTACATCGGCACCGGCAAAGCCACCGCCGTGGCGCTCGCCGCCGGCCCCGACGGCCTCTACTTCAGCGACCTCTACCGCGACCAGGGCGCTTCCTCCCCCAAGGACGCCGGCGCGAAGATCTGGCGGATCCGCTACGCCGGAACGCCCCCCGCCGGTTCCGGCTCCGGCGCGCTCGCCGAATACTTCCCCACGCCCGACCTCTCCGGCACCCCGGTCGTGCGGCGCGACCCGACGATCGACTTCAGCTGGCCGGGCACGACCGCCCCCGCCCCCGGCCTGCCCGGCGACGGATTCTCGGCCCGCTGGCGGGCCCGCCTGCGCCCGCCGGTCTCGGACACCTGGACGTTCGTCACGGACTCCGACGACGGCGTGCGGCTCCGGCTGAACGGCCGGCTCCTCATCGACAACTGGACCGATCACGCCGTCACCCAGAACAGCGCCTCGATCGATCTGGTCGGCGGGCGGGCGTACGATCTCGTCCTGGAGTACTACGACCGGACCGGCGACGGGCGCGTCCGGCTCCGCTGGGTCTCGGCCGGAAATCCCCTGGAAACGATCCCGGCGGAACGCCTGGAAGACCCCTCCGCGCCGGCGGACGGCCCGGACTCCCGCTCCCGCTTCTCGTGCGGGCTTCTCGGAGCCGAGGCGCTGCTCTTCGCCGGGTTCGCCGCCCGCGCGCTCAGACGTCGACGTCGCAGAGCGCCACCGCCTGACGGAGCGATTTGAGCGGATCCGGGCGCTTCGGAATGAATTCGTGGGCGTAGTAGCCCTGAAAGCCCGTCCGGAGCACCGCCCGCGTGATCGCCGGATAGTTGAGCTCCTGAGTCTCGTCGATCTCGCCGCGTCCCGGGTTGCCGCCCGTGTGGTAGTGCCCGATCCAGGCGTGGTTCTGCTGGATCGTGCGGATGACGTCCCCCTCCATGATCTGCGCGTGGTAGATGTCGTAAAGAAGCTTCACGTACGGAGAATTCACGGCCTTCAGGATCTTGAAGCAGTAGGGCGTGTTGTCCCCGATATAGCCCTTGTGATCGACTTTCGAATTGAGAATCTCGATCACGATCGTCACCTTGTGCTGCTCGGCGATCGGCTTGCACCGGTTGAGGCAGGCGACGGAATGGTCGATGGCTTCCTGATCGCTCATGCCGGGCACGCGGTTGCCGAAGAAGCAGATGACGTTCGGCACTCCCTCGGCGGCGGCCTTGGGAATGTTCTCCTCGAACGCGCGCACGATCCGGTCGTGATGCTTGGGGTCGTTGATCCCGTCGGCGATCCCTCCGGCCCCCACCATGCCTGTCGTGACCACAAGGCCGTGGTCCTTGACGATCTTCCATTCGTTCGGGCCCACGAGATCGATCCCCGCCATGCCCATTTCGGCGCAAGCCTTGGCGAGTTCCGGCAGAGGGATCTTTCCGAAGCACCAGCGGGCGACCGACTGCTTCACCTTGCCGATGCGGACGACCTTTCCTCCCTCCTGCGCGGCGGCGGACAGCGCGGGTCCCAGGGCCAGCGCCCCCGGAGCCAGAAGCGCGGCGCGGCGGGTGATTTCCATGGTTTTCTCCCTTCCCTCGAAAACGGACGGCATTAGACTATACGGGCGACGACGAAAACGTGTCCACGAATTTCCGGGAGCACCTGCCATGAGAATCGCCGCGCCGGCCGCGATCGTGACGATTCTGGCCGCCTGCGGAGGGACGCCCGAAACCGGACCTCCCGCCCGCCGCACCCACGTCTCCATCCGGGGAAACGCGTTCTTCCTCAACGGCCGCCCCACCTACGAGGGCCGCAGCTGGCAGGGCTACATGATCGAGGGCCTGCTCCTCAACGCCCGGCTCGTGCAAGGCATCTTCGACGACCTCAACCCCGAAACCCGCGACCGCTGGGCCTACCCCGACACGGGCCGCTGGGATCCCGAACGCAACGTCCGGGAATTCCTCGAGGCGCTGCCCGAATACCGGCGCCACGGCCTTCTGGCCTTCACCCTGAACCTCCAGGGCGGCAACCCCCGCGGCTACGGGGGCGACGACCTCTACCATAATTCCGCTTTCACGGAAACGGGCGATCTCCGGCCGGAGTACCTGGCGCGTCTGGAGCGCGTCCTCGACCGCGCCGACGAACTCGGAATGGCCGTGATCCTCGGCCTCTTCTACTTCCGCCAGGACCAGCGCCTGCGCGACGAGGCGGCCGTCCTCCGGGCCGCGGACGCCGCCGTGGACTGGATCCTCGACCGGGGCTACACCCACGTCCTGATCGAAGTCAACAACGAGTGCAACATCCGGTACGACCACGCGATCCTGAAACCGGACCGCGTCCACGAACTCCTGGAGCGCGTCAAGAACCGCCGCCGCCACGGCCGCGGGCTCCTCGTCAGCACCAGCTACGGCGGCGGCACCCTGCCGGGGGAAAACGTCGTGCGCTCGGCGGACTTTCTCCTCCTGCACGGCAACGGCGTGGACGATCCCCGCCGGATCGCCGACCTGGTCCGCCGGACGCGCCGGATCCCGGGCTACCGCTCGATGCCCGTCCTTTTCAACGAGGACGACCACTTCGACTTCGACAAGCCCATGAACAACATGATCGCGGCCATCAGCGAATACGCCTCCTGGGGATACTTCGATCCCGGCAAGAACGACTACGAGGACGGCTTCCAGTCGCCCCCCGTGAACTGGAGGCTCACCACGGACCGCAAGCGCGCCTTTTTCCGCAAAGTGCGGGAAATCACGGGGCACTGAGGCCGCCCGGGGAGGCGGACCCGCCGCGACCTATTCGCGGGCGCGGCTGTAGAGCGAGAATACGTAAAGAAGCATCCCGAGCGCCGAGACGAGGCCCGCCACGTAGGTGAGCGCCGCGGCGTCCAGAACCCGCTTGACCTCGGGAAGCTCATCCGCCGTGACGATTCCTCCTTCGCTCAGGACCGCCAGCGCGCGCCTGGACGCGTTGAATTCGACGGGAACCGTCACGAGCGTGAAAAGAAAGATCGCCCCGTATCCGAGGAGAGCCCAGAAAAGGAGCGTCTTGCCCAGCCCCGGCGCGCTCGCCAGGAAAAGCCCTCCCAGAAGAAGCGCGATCTGGGCCACCCAGCTTCCCACGGAACAGACGGGCACGAGCGCGCTGCGCATCATGAGCGGGAAGTACCCGCGGGCGTGCTGAATCGCGTGGCCCACCTCATGGGCCGCCACCCCCACGGCCGCCAGCGAGTCGCTTTCGTAGTTCGCCTCCGAAAGCCGCAGCGCCTTCTCGAGAGGATGATAGTGGTCGCTCAGGAACCCGTGCGTGGGCTCCACCTTCACGTTCCGGATGCCTTCCGCCTCGAGAATCTCCCGCGCCACGCGGGCCCCCGTGAGCCCGCGGCGGGAGCGGATCCGCGAGGCTTCCTGATAGGCGGAGTGCACCTTGGCCTGCGCCCAAAGCCCCAAGAGAATCCCCGGAAGGGCGAACAGGAAATAGACGGGATCGACGTAGAGCATCGTTTTTCCGTCTCCTCGAATCTCCGATCTTTTAACGGGCCGGCGGGGTTCTACATTCTCGCGGCGCGCGGAACAAGGCGGGCCTCAAGGCCCGAGCCACTCCAGCGGAAACCGCGCGAAAACCAGACGCTCGTAGGGATGAGCCTCCCCCGCTTCATAGAGGCATCCGACCCGGCCGCCCGGAAGCGCCGCCAGGCACGAATAGGCCGCGGGCCCCTCGTGCAGAACCCGCCCCGCCGTCCAGGTCGCCCCTTCGTCCGAACTCCCACGCACCATCAAACGGATTCTCCGCGATTCGTCCGCCGGATTCGAAAAGAGAAGAAGGCTCGGCTCGAACGAGTACCGGATGAGACTCGCCTGGCAGACGGGTTCCACGAGGGCCGGATCCGGAACCGCCTCCGACCAGGTTTCTCCCCCGTCGCGGCTGACCGCGGTCCCCCGGCGCCTCCCCCGGGACCCATGATTGCGCATGTTCAGAAGCAGCGAACCGTCCGACCGCTCCACGACCTGACACTCGTTCCAGACGTCTCCGACGGCGCCCCCCGTCTTCCAGGTCCGGCCCGCATCGTCGCTGAAAACGACCAGCGACAACGCCCGCCGGCCGCCCCGCTCGACCGCGTCGCACGGAACGACCAGGCGGCCGCTCCGCCGGCGGATCCCCACTCCCGGCCCGGTGGCGAACCAGGCCCAGTCCGGCTTCTTGACCTGGAGCGTGATCTCGACCGGCGCCGACCACGTGAGCCCGTCATCCTCGCTTCGGGTCACCCACACGGTCCTCTCCCCGCGGGACGTCCCGGCGATGATCTTGCGCTCCGTATCCTCCCCCCGGTTGTGCGTGATCAGGAGCCAGATCGTTCCCGTCGAGGGATCCGCCACGGCGCAGGGATTCCCGCAGGTGTGCGGCCCGTCCTCCCACACGATCCGCATCGGCGACCACGTGCGGCCGCCGTCCTCGCTCCGGCGCACCACAAGATCGATATCCCCCGAATCCCCGGAGCCCCGGCGCCGGGCTTCGCAGAACGCCAGAAGCGTCCCCCGCGGCGTGACGAGAAGCGAAGGGATCCGGTACGTGTGAACCCCCTCCGTCCCCGCGACGAAAAGGTCCGTCTTCTCCACCTGCGCCGGGATGCCGCCGGGCGACCCCAGCGCCAGAAAGACCCCCATCCACGGTCCCACGGCCTCTATCTCCGGAAGGGCGAAGGCGGAATCCGATCGGCCGCCCGACGCGCCTCTTCGAACGTGGCGACCTCGCGCTCCAGCCGCAGAAGGATCCACCGCTCCGGGAAAACGTACTCCTCGCCCGGCCGGAGCGTCACCTCCGGGCTGATCGGCTCGCACTCCGAGAAGCGCTCGTTGAAGTAGAACGCCACCGACAGCCCGCCGTCCGTGTAGCGCCCGCCGGGATCGTACGGGTAGTACTTGACGTAAAGGAGGCTCCCGCGGACGTAGCCGATCCACCCCGCGTCCGAATCCGCGCCGATCTTCTGCTCCGGACCGCCCGAACGCACGACAAGCACTCCGTCGAGGACGCGCATCTCCGGGTGGGCGGGATCGACTCCGTTGTACTCCCAGGCGCCGCCCTTCCGCCGCCCGATCACCCATCGCGCGGGAAATCGGCTGCGCGGGTTGAGCGGGACGAGCGCGAAGCCTCCGCCCTTGCAGAGCGTGCGGTCCCACAGGCAGTAGGACTGCTCGCGGTCGGACACGTTCTTCATCCGCTGCACGACCTCCAGCGCCCCGTCGCGCGGATCGATCGAGATCTGCTTCTCCAGGCGCAGCCCCAGCGTGGGGTCCGGTTCGCTCGACAGCGTGATCGTTCTCGGCGGCAGGAGTCCCCACCGGTACCGGCCCGACCAAAGCGCGGGATGCGGCGGGATGAGGCGCATCTCGGGGCCGACGTCGAGCTGGTATCCCCCGCCCGGCCGCGGCCGCCCGGAGGCGTCCGTGTTTTCCCAGAGGATGTTTTCGCCGTCCCGGGCGTAAACGACGACGCGGCCGGCCACGTCCGGAAGCGCGACCGCGACCGTGCGGGCCGCCGGCGCCTCCAGAAGGAGCGCCGGCTCCACGCCCAGATGGGACACGACGCCGACCCGCGGAGGCGCCCCGGCGGTTTCCCCGCCCGCGCAGGAAAGAAGCGCCGCCGCCGTCAGGGCCGCGGCCCCCGAAAACGCGGTCTTCGGCATGCCCGGCATTGTACCGGTCGCGCGGCCGGAGTTGTCAACAAACGGCACGCCGGGCCGCCCCGCCCGGTGTTAGAATAAGGGCGTGGGAAACGAACGTCCCCGGAAAACGGGACACTATCTCATCGGCTCGGCGCTCCTGTGGGGCCTGGGCACCTGGGCCGTCGAATGGTTCGTGAACTATGAGGAATCCCTTTTCCGGGCCATCGCCGCGGCCGCCGGAGGACTCGTGGCCGGATGGTGCACGGCGCTCGTGCTGGGCCGCCTGGCCAAGTGGGGGTTCGGCGCCAAAGCGCTGATGGCGGCGGGGCTTCTCTTCGGAGTGGCCTTCGCCTCGGGCGCCGTCACCGGACTCAACTTCGCGCTGAGCGGATTCAAGCGCGACGCGGTGCGGTTCGACTGGGAGTCCTTCCAGGCGTTCGTCCTGAGCGTGGCGGTGATTCCGGCGGCGGCGCTGGGAATCGTGACGGGCCTCTACGTCCGCCTTCAGGTTCCACGAACGGCCAAGAAGGCCTGATTCGCCGAGGAGCGGGAGCGACCGGGGATCATGGGCCAGGAGATCGTCTACTGTTTCCGGTGCCTGGGGCGCCTGACGGGCGCCGACTTCGAAAAGGGCAAGGGGTTCCGCCACGAAGGCAAAGCGGTCTGCCTTCCCTGCGCCCAGGCGCTTCTCGAGACCGCCCGGGGGACGGAACGGGAAGCGCTCGAAGCGCTCCTCCGGAAAATTCCCGCCCGGAAGGTCTCGAACCCCGCCCTGCCGACGTTGCCCGCGTCCACCGAAAGCTCCCGCAAACTCAGGGCCCTGGCGGCCGTTCCGCAGGACCGCAAGCCCGCTTCCCGCACGCGCGTGTATCTCGTCGCGGCGCTCGGCGCGATCGCGGTCGTCGCGCTTGCGGTTCTGGCGCTCTCCTCCCGAAAGGAGTCCGTGCCCGCTCCCGTTCTCCAGATCGAAAAGACCGCTCCGCCTCCCGCCCCCCCTCCGCCGCCTTCTCCGCCTCCTCCGCGTCCGGCGTCCCCCTTCGCGGCCGAACTCGAGGAGATCGACCGGCAGGTCCGCCCGCTGACCGACAAGGAAGAATTCGGTCCCGCCCTCGACCTCCTGGAAGCCGTCCGCCGCCGGCGCTCGGACCCCGCCTGGGACCGGGCCGTCGCCGAACGGATCGCCCGCGTCGAGGAGGCCCTTCGAGCCCTCTACGCCCCTCTGCGCGAGGAAGCCGTCGCGGCCCGGCGGGCCGGAGACGCCGCCCGCGTGGACCGCGTTCTCGAACGGGTGCGCCGCTGGAAATCGGACCGGCTGATGGGCGATCTCGAAGAAGCGCTGGCCGCGGCGGCGCCCGCGCCCCCTCCGCCTCCGCCGCCCCCGGCCCCTTCCAAGGACCGCGCGGCCTACGAAGCGGTCTGGAAGCGCGCCATGACCCTGGCGGCGGCCCGCGCCCACGCGGCGGCGATCCGGGAACTCGAAGCCCTGCTCCCCCGCGTGACGGAACCGGACGTCCGCGCGGACCTGACCGAAGATCTCCGGCTGTTCCGGGCGGCGCAGAACCTGCTGCAGAAGGGAATTAAGGCCCTGCGCGAGCGCTCCCTCGGATTCAATGTGTCCATCGTCGCGCTCGAACCCGATGGGAAGACCCGTCGGCACGACCAGCCGCTCCTGCGGATCGCCCCGACCCACCTCGAACTGCGGGAAACGCCGCCCGTCACATTCGCCGAGATCCTCCCGACGACCCTCGCGGAACTCGCCGGAGCCCCCAAGTCCGAAGCCGCCGCGGTGCTGTGCTGTCTGGAAGGGCATCCGCTGACGGCCGGCAAGCTCTGGAACCGCCCCACCATTCCGGACCGCTACTTCCGCGAAGCCGAAGCGATCAAGTCCCGGCGCACGTCCGAGCGCGAAGCGCAGGCCGGACGGCTTTTTCGGGAAGCTTTCGAGCAGTGGCTCTCTCCGGCCGCCCGGGTCGAAGGCCTGCGCGGGCTGGAGCGGTTGAAAAAGGAATTCGGGGACACGCTGGCGGCCGCCCGGCAGGAGGCGGTTCTGGAGGCGGCGCGCCCCGAGGGCGCCCGGGAGTATTTCCTGGCGGCCGGCGACCTGAAAAGCTCCGGCGCCCTGCGCCCGCGGCGATACGAGGAGGCGCGCGCCGCCTGGACGTGCGGCGCGCGGGCGGCGGACCGGCCGGACCCCGACTTCCTCGAGTTCGAGTTCTCCGCCCTGGGGGGAACGGCCTATCGCGCCTGGGTCTACGCGGGGGCGTGCTGTCTGGAACACTTCGCCTTCGGAGTGCAGGTCACCGACCATCCCTCGGCCTCCATCGGGAGCGAAGGGTCCATCCCCGTGACCCCCTCGGCGCTTCTGCCCCGCACGCATTCCGCCCACCCCGCGCGGGGCGAACCGGCCCGCTGGGAATGGGTGCTCCTGCCCTTGCCCGCCTTCCGGACGGAGGGGCGAAAGACGGTCCGCCTCGTGCGGCTCCGGGAGAATTTCAGCGCGGCATGGGTGTTCGTCTCCTCGGCGCGGACCGCGCCTCTTCCCCTCCCCGAGGCGCGCGAAGCGGAACGCGAGCGGCCGACGCTCCCGATCCCTCCCGCCCCCCGATCCCCGAGGGGCCGCATCCTTCGCGAATACTGGACCGACATCGACGGCAACGAATTGCGGGCGCTCAAGGAACATCCGCTCTTCATCGCCGGACGCCCGACCGGCGCGGAGTGGGCCACGAGCCTGGAAGGTCCGCGGGACTGGCGCGAACGGTACGGCACGAGATTCCGGGGTTACCTGTGGCCTCCGGCGACGGGGGAATACACGTTCTGGATCTCCGGAGACGATCAGTGCGAGCTGTGGCTGAGTCCCAATGAGGACCCCGGCCGCAAACAAAAGATCGCCCACGTCCCCGGTTTCACCGATCCGCGCCAGTGGGAACGCGACCCGGCGCAGAAATCCCGGCCCGTGTCCCTGGTCCGCGGCCGGCGTTACTACATCGAGGTGCTGCACAAACAGGGAGGCGGGGGAGACCACGTCGCCGTCGGATGGCAGCTCCCCGACGGAACGCTCGAGCGCCCCATTCCGGGCAGGCGCCTGTCGCCCCCTCTGCACGATCCCCTGACCCTCTTCACGTCTCCTCTCCCGGGCGATGCGTTCCCCGCCCGCGCCGACCTCACGGTGGAACTCGAAACCGTCAACCTCCATCCCGTCCGGATCGAGCTCTTTCACGCCTCCACGAAACTCGGAGAGCTTCGTCCCTCCGCCCCCGCCTATCGCTGGACCAACATCCCGGCGGGCAGCCACCCGCTTCTGGCGCGCGTGACGGACCGTTCGGGCGAGGTGCTGCTGGCCCCGCCCGTCCACATCCGCGTGGGCGAGGTTTCCTTCTACCGGGGCATCAACCTGAACGGCCCGCCGTGCGTCATCGACGGTCAGAAGTGGGAGGGCCGGGACGCCAAAAACCTCGAGGTCCGCGGCCGCGGGTTCGGACGGCCGGACGCGGAGCTGCGTGTGCCGGCGGAATCGGCCCGCGCGGACATGATCCGCTCCTCGATCCGCGACGACGACGTTTCGATCGCCCTCACGTCGGTTCCGAAAGGCGCCTACCTCGTTTACCTTTATGTCTGGGAGAGCGAAACCTCCCGCACGTACGACGTCACCCTCAACGGCAAGGTCGTCCAGTCCCGGTTCGCCTCCGGCCCCGCCGGCCACTGGGAGCGGCTGGGCCCCTGGACCGCGGACGTCTCCGACGGCAAGATCGAAGTGCGGACCTCGGGAGGGCCGGCGCACGTGTCGGGCCTGGAGATTTGGCGCCTCGGAGCGGACGCCAAGTGAAG
The DNA here is from genome assembly GCA_035574235.1 of Planctomycetota bacterium. Lineage (NCBI taxonomy): Bacteria > Pseudomonadati > Planctomycetota > Planctomycetota bacterium. Next base: position 29,666 of record DATLZA010000113.1, read on the forward strand.
TTTCCCGGGCGTCTTTTCGAAAAACCCGCCGCGCCGGACGCTGTTTCATAGACGAAAGCCCCGAGGACCCGCATGAAAACATGCCTTGCGCTTCTGGCGCTGACCGGCGCCGCCGGCCTGCGGCAGGATCCCGCGGAAGATCTTCCTCCCGGAGGGATCGCCGTCCGGATCGGCTGGCGGGAGGAAGGGGATCCCGCCTGGGCGCTCGCCGACACCGGCCGATGGCTCGTCCACATTCTCGTCGCCGACGAGGACCGCGCGGACTCCGTCCGCCGCGCGCTCGCCGGGCGCGGGCGGTCCGGCGCCGTCACGGCGGAGGCCTGGGGCGGCGGGCGCCTCCCCTTTCCCGACCATCTGGTCAACGCGGTCCTCGCGGACGCGCCCGGCCCGGCGCCGGAGGAGGAAATGCTGCGCATCCTCGTTCCCGGCGGGACGCTCCGGATCGGCGAGCGCCGGGTGCGCAAGCCCTTCCCGCCCCGGCACGGATCCTGGACCCACGCGCGGCATGGAGCCGACGGCAACATGGTTTCGGAGGACGCGTCGGTGGCGGCTCCCACGGGGTTGCGCTGGGTGGCGGGTCCCGCGCAGGACGCGGGCGGCCGGAAGTGGTACTACGACCATGTCTTCCTCGCCGCCGGGGGGCGGGCGTTCTACGTCTACGAGGAGTCCCTCGTCGCCCGCGACGCCTACAACGGGCTTCTCCTCTGGACCCGGCCGCTGAAAATCCACACGTTCAAGGAACGGGGGACGACCACGCCCTCCGAGAAAAACCCCAGGAATCTCGTGGGCTCTCGGACGACCAAGGTCCGTCCGGTCGTCGCCGGCGACACGCTTTTCGCCGCGGCGGACGGAAAGCTCCTCGCGCTGGACGCCGCCACGGGCCGGGACGCCGCCGTTCTCGACGTGCTGAAGAATCCCCGGGAGCTTTTGGTGGAAAACGGGACCCTGGTCGTCGCGGAGGAAGGCGCGCTGCGGGCGTGGGACGTCGCCGCCCGCAAGCTCCTCTGGAGCGCGCCCCTTTCGGCCCGGCGGATCGTGGCGGGCGGCGGAGCGGTCTACGCCCTTTCGGGAACGGAGGCGGCGGCGTTCGACCTGGCCACGGGCCGCGAGCGCTGGCGGATCCACGATTCGGACGTCCAGCAGGTCCTGACGGCGACCTACGGGGAGAAGCTGCTCGTCCTCGAGAAGGCGACGCTGCGGGACGATCCCATCGGATGCGGTCTGATCGTCCTTTCCGCGGAGGACGGACGCACGCTCTGGAAGAAGGACCTGGCGCCCCGGATGACGCATTACCAGGAAACGCGGGCCTTCTTCGCGCAGGGGCTGCTCTGGGTGAACGCCGTGGAAGCGCGGGGTCCGCAGCTGGTGGGCCTGGACCCCCGGACGGGCGAGAAACGCCGCCATCTGTGGGGGGCCGGAGGCGCCCACTGCGCGCCGCCGGTGGCCACGCAGAAATATTTCATCGCCCCGGAATGCAACTTCACGGATTTCGAGACGGGCGAGCGCGCGCTGGCCCGGATGGTGAAGGGCGCCTGCCGGATTCCCTTCGTGCCGGCCAACGGGCTTCTCTACACGTTCCCGGTGCAGTGCGAGTGCTATCCGATGCTTCGCGGATACATGGCGCTGGCGGCCGATCCGCCGCCGAAAGCGGAATCCGCGCCGCTTCTTCGGCCCGCGCCCCGGAAGCCGTCCGCGGTCCCGGCCGCGCCCCCCGCCGCGGACGAATGGCCCGCCTACCGCCGGGACGCCTTCCGGAGCGGAAGCACCGCCGCCCGGATCCGCACGGAAGGACTCGCCCGGAAGTGGGAAGTCCCGCTCGTTTCCCCTTCCGCCGGAGAGCGCGCCCGCGACTGGAAGGACAATCCCTTCGTGCGGGGTCCGCTGACCCCGCCCGTGGCCGCCGGAGGGATCGTCGTCGTCGCCGCGCCGGACCTTCATCGGGTGATCGCGCTGGAAGCGGAAACGGGGCGCCTCCGCTGGTCGTTTGCGGCGGGCGGGCGCGTGGACACGCCGCCCACGCTCGACCGGGGCCGGTGCCTTTTCGGCGCGCACGACGGGTGGGTGTACGCCCTCGACGCCGCGGACGGCTCGCTCCTGTGGAAGACCCGCCTGGCGCCCGCCGACACGAAGATCCCCGCCTACGGGCAGCTCGAATCCCTGTGGCCCGTGCCCGGCAGCGTGCTCGTCCTCGGAGATCTCGCCTACGCCGCCGCCGGGCGGCACCCTCTGTCCGACGGAGGCGTGCACGTGGCGGCGCTTCGGGTGGAAACGGGCGAGATCGTCTGGCGGAGGGCGCTGACGGAAGTTCCGCTGACCAAGTGGTACGGCCCGAAGCTCTCGACCGACCCGAAGGTCAAGGTCGGTCTCGATTTCGAGCCGGTGGACCTCCTGGTGCGGGACGGGGACAAGGTGGCCATGTCCCGCTGGAGATTCGACCCGGCGACGGGCGAAGGAGGTCTCGAGCTGGAGAACCTTCACTACACCGCGCCGGGCGGCCGGAAAATCCCTCGCGGGCTGTGGGGCTACGGGATCCGGCAGACCAAGCACGTGCTCCCCAAGCCGCCGGCCGTGTTCGACGAACGCGAGATCTACACCGGAGCCAAGGGGGACGTGGCGCTCCTTCTGGCCGGGGGCGTGCGCCTGGCGGCGACGTCGGAAGGAGACCTTCTGGTGGGCGAGCGCGCGGTGCCCCTGGAGGCGGTCGCGGTTCCCGACGGCCTGATCGCCGCCTGGGGCCGCGTGTATCTTTCGACCCAGAAGGGCAGCCTGATCTGCCTGGAGTAAACCCGGCACGGACAAGATTTCCGACCAAGTCGAGGATGAATTGACCGTGCTGCGCCCGTCGTCGGATACGGTACGAACCGCGCTCCAGGGCGTTTCGGATCACGGGCTTTCCTTCCGGGACTCCATGCTCTGGGCGGTGGAGAATCGCCTTTCCCGGATTTATTCCGAGGACTTCCAGGACGGGCAAGTGCTCGGCGGCGTCCGATTCCGGAATCCGCCGCGCTCGGAGCCTCCCGCCGCGCCTAAATCCGGGCTCCCCGGCCCTCCATAGTCGTGGCCGCGATCGTCGTCCTGGCGCTTCTGGCATCCCCTCAGGAGCTCAAGCTCGATTTCTCGGAGGAACCTCCCCCGGGACTCCGCCTCCTCCACGGGGCCCGCCGCGCCGAAGGAACGCTCGAATTCCTCAATCCCCTCCAGACGGCGGAGATCGACTTCTCCCGCCGGCTCGACGGAATCCCGGCCCTTACGGTCGGCGGGTGGTTTTTTCCGCGCGGCCGGGGGGAGCAGTATTTCTTCTTCCGGGGGCTGCCCGAGTATTCGGGCCTGGGCGAGCGGTGGCTGCGGCCGCACCCCGAATGGGTGGGCTTCGTCCTGGGAACGGACGCGCGGGGATTCCTCATGGGCGCGGTCCACGGAAACGGATCGATGCCCTTCCCCTACGTCACCCTGGACGAAGTGCCGTTCGGCTCCTGGAGCCAGATCGTGGCCGTCAAGGACGCCCGCGGCCACCAGAAATTCTACCGGAACGGAACGCTCGTGGGCTCGGACCTCGACTCCGCGCACGCCCCGAAGATCACGCCCTTTCGGGACACGGCCGAAGGCCCGCCCGTCCGCGTGACCGTGCCCCTCGGCGGCCGGGTCGGCGAGGTGTGGATCCACGCCCGCGAGCTTTCGGCGGAGGAAATCCGCCGGGACTTCGAAGCCCAGAAGGCCCGCTATTTCCCCGCGCTTCCCGCGGAGCCCGTATCGCTGCGCGAGATGAATCTCCATCCGCGGCCGGGCCTCTGGAAGGAGCCGGTCACGGCCGAAACCTGGCCCCGGATCCGCGAACGCCTCCTCGGCGCCTATGAGCGCGTTTTCGGCCGGATGCCCGCCGAACGGGTCCCGCTCGATCCGCGGATCCTCTCCGAGGAGGACTGCGGGACGTACGTCCGCCGGAAGGTATCCCTCCAGGTCCAGCCGGGGGACCGGATGCCGGCCTATCTTCTGGTCCCGAAGAATCTCCCGGGACGCGTTCCGGCGGTGGTGTGCTTCTACGGCACGACGCGCGGCGCCGGGAAGGACACGCTGGTCGGCCTGTCGGGGCCCGCGCCGGGGACGCCGCCGGAGAAAAACCGCGCGTTCGCCCTGGACATGGTCGAGGCGGGCTTCGTGGCCTTCGCCGCCGACTATCGGCGCGACGGCGAGCGGATCCGTCCCGGCCGCCGGCCGTACGACACCTCGGATTTCTACCGCGAGTTCCCGGATTGGTCGATCCACGGCAAGGATGCGTGGGACACGATGCGGGCGATCGACTACCTCCAGACGCTCGACGTCGTGGATCCCGACCGGATCGGCATGGTGGGCCATTCCTACGGCGGCCACAGCACGATCTTCACGACGGCGATCGAGCCCCGAATCCGGGCGGCCTGGGCCAACGGCCCGGTCTCGGAGTTCATCCACCACGGCTCCCACTGGGCGGTCCCGGCGGGAGGCGGGGCGAGCCAGTCTCTCCCGGCGATGCGGCCGTACGTCCTCGACCCCACGCAGCCGGCGCCGCTGGCCTTCTACGAAGTCATGGCGCTGGCGGCGCCCCGGGCGCTCGCCGTGGGCCAGGCGGCCGGCGAACGCCGCCCGCTCGACGAGGAAAACCACGCCGCCGTCCGGCGCGTCTACGAGGCGCTCGGCGCCGCGGACCGCGTGCGCTTCGTCTGGTACGCGGGCGACCACGACTTTCCCCCGGTCACGCGCCGGGAGGCGGTCGCGTGGCTGCGCCGGCACCTGCGGTGAACCGCCCGCGGTATAATGCCGGTACATGGAGATCCTGGTCGGAGTCCTTCTCGGGGCGTGCCTGATCCTCGGGGCGGCGCTTCTCCTGCAGCGGCGGCGGGCGCGGGGAGCGTCCGCGGCGGCAATTCCCGGCGGAGCCCTCGAAGGCCTGCGGCGCACGGGGGAACTGGTGGTTCTGCGCGCCTACTGGTCGATCCCGGCGGTGGGGGAAGACCACGTCTTCGGAGATCTCGGGCGCAAGTTTCTGAGCTGGCTGTGGAGCCAGAACAAGACGATCATGATCTTCCGGTTCGAGATCCGCTTCAAATACGACCTGCGCGATCCCGCCTCCGTGCGTCTTTCCCCGGGGGCGCCCGGAGAGCTGGAGGTGGCCCTGGGGCCGCCGTCCCACGAGATCGGCCTGGCGGACGTGCGCTTCTACCACACGGAGCGGGGGCAGCTCCTGGACTGGCTGCTCCCCCGGGCGCTCAACATCTTCCAGAGCGACATGGACGACCGGACGCGCCAGAAGATCCTGGAAGTCGCCCAGGAGACCGCCCGCCGCGAGGCGGAGGGCCACGCCCGCGAGCTGGCCCCCGAAGCCCGCCTGGCGGCCGAAGCGATCCTGACGGCCCTGGCCCGTTCCGCGGGCTTCTCCGACATCCGCTTCGTTCCGGCCGCGGAGCCCGCGCGCGCGGGATAACCGAAAAAGCTGGCGTTTTCCCCCCCGCCGGGGCTATCCTCGGTAAAATTTTCAGGAGCCCTCCCATGCCCCTCCCGCGCGCCGCCCGATTCTCTCTTCTTGCCTTCGCCGCCCTCCTCGTGCCGGCGTGCGGCGAAGACTCGTCCACCACCATCGTCCAGCCCCTTCCGGGCCCCAAACTGTCGGCGCTGAGCCTTTCGACCGGAAACCTCGATCCGTCGTTCTCTCCCGACACCTCCACGTACTCCGTGGGGCTCATCTTCGACACGACGATCGCGCTCACGCCCACGGCCGCGGACGCGGGCACGACCATTCTGGTCAACGGAGTTCCGGTCCCCTCGGGCGCCTCCCATGCGGTCGGCCTGAACCCCGGGACGAACATGATCACCTTGACGCTGCTGGCCTCCAACGGTGCTCAGGGATCGTACTTCCTGCTGGTCCGCCGATCGATCGAGGAAGCCTACGTCAAGGCCTCGAATACCGACCCGGGCGATGGATTCGGCGGGAGCACCGAAGGTTTCACTGGCGTTACTCTGGCCAATGCCTCCAGCGTCGCGGTCAGCGGAGACTGGATGGCGGTCGGCGCGTGGGCGGAGGACAGCGCCCTCGCCGGGTCTCAGGACGACGACGGCGCTCCAGAAAGCGGCGCCGTATACCTCTTCCGCCGCGTCGGAAGCTCCTGGTCCCAGAAACAGTATATCAAGGCGCCCAATATCGGCGCGAACGACGAGTTCGGCCGGGCCGTGGCGATGGACGGCGACACCTTGGCGGTCGGCGCGTGGAGGGAGGACAGCTCCAGCGCCACGACTCCCGATGAGCTCGCTGCCGACAGCGGCGCGGTTTACATTTACCGCTATGACGGCGCCGCCTGGAACCTGGAGGCGTATCTCAAGGCTTCCCCGATCGTCGGGGGCGACCGATTTGGCTCCGCCGTAGCCCTTCAGGGAAACGTCCTCGTGGTGGGAGCGATCAGTCATAACGGAACCTCCGTCAACGACTCCGGCGCGGCCTTCGTTTTCCGGCGCTCCGGCACAACCTGGACCCAGGAGGCCGTTCTAAAGGCATCCACCGAGGAAACTAATCCCCTCTTCGGAATCAGCGTGGCCCTGGACGGCGACGCGATCGTCGTAGGAGCGTGGATGGAGACGGACGGGACGGTGATCGATTCGCCCCCGCCTTCCGGTCCCAGATCGGGGGCTGCTTACGTCTTTCGACGCACCGGGACCTCCTGGATCCAGGAGGCTCGCTTGCAGCCGCCGGCCGTAGAGAATGGCGACCGGTTCGGCTGGTCCGTGGCGATCTCCGGCGATGTGGTCGCAGTCGGGGCACCTCTCGAGGACAGCGACGCCACGGGAATCGGCGGCGACGCAACCAACAATAATCTTGATGGAGCGGGCGCGGTCTACGTCTTTCGCCGCACCTCCGGCTCCTGGTCGCAGGACGCCTACGTCAAGCCGGGGCACCAGTTTGACTCCGGAATGACTTTCGGCGCGGCGCTCGCCCTGCGAGGCCCGACGCTGATCGTCGGAGCGGCCACCGAACGTGGAACCAATCCCGGGATAAATCCCACACCGCAATCGGGCTCGGAGGCGTCGGGCGCGGCTTTCGTCTTCCGTTACAAAGGCGCCTCGTGGACCCAGGAGGCCTATCTCAAAGCCGCGGTCATCGGCGGCACAAACGACGATTATTTCGGGTTTTCCCTGGCCTTCGACGGTCAGACGCTGGTCGTGGGCGCCCCTCGCGAGGACAGCAACGCCACAGGGGTCAACGGAGATGCCACGGACAATAGCTCCCTGGAAAGCGGTGCGGCTTACGTTTTCCGGTAGGCTCGGGGACGGCCGATCCCCTCTGGACCCGCAGGGAAGTCCTTTGGTACCCTGAGGCGCGTGAGACTCGCGCGCCGCGACTTCCTGCGCCGGGCGGGGGCTCTGACCCTCGGGTTCCTGGGCCTGCGGCACCTGGCCGGCTGCGGGGGAGAATCTCCGCACCGGATCCGCGGACTCGGCGATCTCGTTTCCGACCCGAACGAGATCCTCGACCTCCCGCCGGACTTCCGCTATCAGATCCTCTCGCCCACGGGAGAGCCGATGGCCGACGGGCTTCTCGTCCCCGGCGGCCACGACGGCATGGCCGCCTTCCCCGGACCCGACGGACGGACGGTCCTCGTGCGCAACCACGAACTTCTCCCCTCCGACGTCCGCCGCGGCCCGTTCGGTTCCCGCAACGAGCTTCTCGGACGGATCCCCCGCGAACGCCTGTACGACCCCGGCCACGGCCTGACCCCCGGCCTCGGAGGAACGACGACCCTCGTGTACGACACCCGCTCCCGCAGGCTCCACCGGCAGTTCCTCAGCCTCGCGGGCACCTGGCGAAACTGCGCCGGCGGACCCACCCCCTGGGGAACCTGGCTCACCTGCGAGGAAACCGTCCAGCGCGGCGGGGGTCCCGCCGAACGCGACCACGGCTTCGTCTTCGAGGTCCCCGCCGACCCCGCCCGCGGCCCCGTGGCGCGCCCGGAACCCCTCAAGGCCATGGGCCGCTTCAATCACGAAGCAGCCGCCGTAGACCCCCGGTCGGGGGCCGTCTACATGACCGAGGACCGAGGCGGGACCTCCGTCGCGCGGCCTTCGGAGCGCGGCCTGGGACTCCTCTACCGGTTCCTGCCCGACCGGCCCGGAGAGCTCGCCCGCGGCGGACGCCTCCAGGCCCTCAAGATCGTCGACCGCGCCGGAGCCGACACCACGAACTGGGGCGGACGCGAACCGGCCGTCCCCGTGGGCGTCCCCTTGGCCGTCGAGTGGATCGATCTCGAGGACGTCGAGTCCCCGGACGATTCGCTGCGCCATCAGGGCCATTCCCGCGGCGCCGCCCGATTCAGCCGCGGGGAAGGCATCTGGGCCGCAAAGGACGGAATCTACTTCTGCGCCACCGACGGCGGCCGCCGCCGCAAGGGACAGATCTGGCGCTACGTCCCGAGTCCCGACGAGGGCGCTCCCGGAGAGCGCCGCCGGCCGGGAACCCTGGAACTCTTCATCGAGCCCGACGACGCCTCCGTCATGGAGAACGGCGACAACCTCACGGCCGCCCCGTGGGGCGATCTGGTCTTCTGCGAGGACGGCCCCTGGGGGAACCGGCTGGTCGGCGTGACCCCGGAAGGCAAGCTCTACCCCATCGCCCGCAACGCGCTCAATTCGTTCGAGCTGGCGGGGGCGTGCTTCTCCCCGGACGGGACCACGCTCTTCGCCAACATCCAGACCCCCGGCCTCACCCTGGCCATCTGGGGCCCCTGGGAGCGGCGGCTGGCCTGACGCCGTTTCTCCTTCCGGGAAGGCAAATTTCTCCGCAAAATCCTCCTCGCGGGACGGAGAAACCGATCGACCTTGCCTTGTAACGCCGCGCGGAGTGCTGTAACAGAGAAGGATAGTCCGGCTGTAGAGGAAGAGCGAACCACGGGGTTTCCTCCGCGCCCAACGGAGAATTCCGCCCCTCCCCACGGGAGGGATCCGCGGGAGTGGACATCCCCCGTGATTCGTGATTCGTTATACGTAATTCGCGATGCGCGATTCGCTTGGGGATTCCCGGAACGGCTGAAACGGCACCCATGAGCTCACCCGCCCGCCGGCGCCTGGGCGCCGCCGCGCTCGTCCTGGCGATCCTTCTTCCCGCGCCTTACGCGGAGGCGGTGATTCCCTCCGCCTTCGGGCCCATCCAGGCCCTTCTGGTCATCCTCCCTCAACTCCTGGTGGCCCTGGCGGCCGCCGTCGTGGCGCTCTTCAAGCCCCGAACCTACCGCTTTCTGGCGGCCTACCTCTGGAGCCATAAGATCCTGACGCTCGTCCTGGCGGGCCTGGCGGCCGTCGCGATCGTCGGCCCCGGCGCGATTTTCGGAGGAGGCGCCGTCGCCGCCGAACGCCGCGGCGCCGCCTGGGAAGCTTTCCGCGGGGGCCCCCTCCGGACCGGAACCGTGCCCGGCTCCTCCGGTCCCGTGGCCGCGCCGGAAGTCCTCTGGAAACTCACGCTCGGCGCCTCCGCCGCGGTCGATTCCTCCCCCGCTCTCGTGGGCAACCGGCTCTACTTCGGCGCCGCGCGCCACTCCGCCTTCGGCGGCGGCTCGGGCCTCCTGGCCGCCGCGGACACCGAAACCGGACGGCTCGTCTGGGAATACGACGGCAAGGGCGACCTCGCCCCGCCCCTGCGCCCGGTCTTTTCCTCCCCCGCCGTGGCCGCCGAACCCGACCCCGCCGGCGGCCCCCCCGCCGCCCGGTTTCTCGTCAGCGGCGAAGGCTACCACGAGGACAAGAACTGCCGCCTCGTCTGCCTGGACCTCGAACCCGTCCGCCGGGGCGAGCCTCGGCCGCGCCTCCACTGGTTCGTTCAGACCACCAGCCACGTCGAAAGTTCCCCGTGCGTCTTCGACGGCAAAGCGTTCGTGGGCGCCGGCGACGACGGCTTCTGGGCCGTCAACCTCGCCGACGGCCGCGTCCTCTGGCGGCTCGAGGGCGCGCCCTCCTACCGCCTCGAAGGACCCCAGGTCGAAGCTCTCGGCCGCCTCGAAGGAAAAACCGTCGTCGCCCACGGGCCCGCGCGGCGCGAAGGACTGGGCGCGCGCGGCAAGGACGACCCGGGCGAGCTCGTGCTCGAACCGAAATCCTTCCGCGAACACTCCGGCCCCCCCGTCACCGCCTCCGATTCCGGCCGGACCTGGGAGCGCGCCGTCACCGGCCGCGTCGTGCGCGAAGGAGGCGTTCTCCGACTCGCCGTGGAACAGTCCTTCCCCGACTGCGAGTCTTCCCCCGTGGGGGCGATCCGCAACGGCGAACCGGTCGTCCTTTTCGGAACCGGCCTCGGAGGCCCTCGGGTCAACTGCGTCGCGGCGCGCACGGGACGGGTTCTCTGGGCGGTCCCCGCGCCCTACCCGGCCTTCGGCGCCCCGACCGTGGCGGGCGAGCGCGTCCTTCTTGGAACCGGCAACGGCAACTTCGTCATGAGCGCCCCGCAACCCGCGGGCGCGATCCTTTGCCTCTCGCTCCAGGACGGACGGGAGCTCTGGCGCGTTCCGGCGGGCGACACGATCCTGGGCGCCGTGGCCGTCCACGGCGGCCGCGCCTACGCCGCCGCGCGCGACGGCCATCTGTACGTGCTCGAGATCGAAAAGGGAACCCTCCTCGCCAAGATTCCCGTCGGCGGCGCGATGGTCTGCTCCCCCGCCGTCACGGAACAGGCGGTCTACGTCGCCACGGAGCAGGGGAAGCTTTTCTGCCTCGACCGCCTCCAGGGCGGCGTGCGCGGATCGGCCGCCCTTTCGCCGGGAACGCCGGTCGTCTCCTCTCCCGCCGTGGGCGAGGGCAAGCTTTTCGTCGGGACGCGCACGCGCGGCCTCGTGGCCGTGGGCGAACGGCCGGCGTCCGGACCGGACGACCGGCCGCCCTCCCCCTGGAGGGGCCTCGGGGGCGACCTGGGACGGACCGGCGCGGCGGACGACCGCGGCCTTCCCGCGATCGAAGGGGACACGGCCGATCTCCGGGAGCCGACTCCCGAGCCGCTTCGCCGTCCGGTCACGGCGCCTCCGGCCGCCTGCGGCGCGTCGCTCTACGTGCCGTTCGCCGACGGGCTGGCCCAGGTGGACGCGGCCACCGGCCGCCTGCGGTGGGAG